>PXBV01000330.1 GCA_003565575.1 Psychroflexus sp.
ATTTTTATATTGGCAACATGGGATCCATTATTCCAGATATAAGTAGTTGCGGCTGGATAAGCTGAAGGAACCGTACCAATAAACCCAGAACTTATTTCCAACTCACCTTCACCTAAAAGACCTTCAATATCACGATGCAAGTCTTGTACAATCCTTTCAGTAACTTCAATACGAGTTCCATCTTCGGCACTTAAACGCATTTGAAATTGACCTGCATCTACTTTTGGAAATAGTTCACTCCCAATACTTAAAAACAATAGAGCCGAAAGACCAAACCCAGCTAAAAGATAAACTACAGAAATGAGTTTTATGCGCTGCATAGCCTTACTTAAAAAGGCTTCATACTTTTCAATAACACGCTTTAAATGTTTTTCAACTAAGGGTTTACTGCTTTTAATTTTTTCTTTTTTAAGAAGCCAATTGGATACTACGGGCACAAAAGTTTGAGATAAAATAAAAGAAGCAATCATTGCAAAGCTGACGGCTAAAGACAAAGGGACAAACATCTGCCTGGGGATTCCAGACATAAAAAAAGAAGGTACAAAAACAGCTAAAATACTTAAAACAATTAGGAGTTTAGCTAGTACAATTTCTTTGGTTCCATCGTAAATAGCTTTGGGTAGAGACTTGCCTTTCTCCAAATGAGAATGTATGTTCTCAATAGTTACAGTAGCTTCATCAACTAAAACTCCAATTGAAAGAGCTAAACCGACTAAAGTCATAACATTAATGGTTTGCCCAAACAGGTAGAGCACAACCAACGAGGTGAGTATAGCAATGGGAATATTCATGACAACAACAAGACTGCTTCTCCAATCGCCCAAAAAAAGAAAAACCATTAAGCCCGTAAGAATTGCTGCAATAATGCCTTCTGAAAGCACATTTTGAAGTGAACGTATAACATAGCCTGATTGATCAAACGCAAAGCTAACTTTAATATCTTCTGGGATACTTTCCTGCATTGTAGGAAGTTCACTTTTGATGTTTTTTACAACACTCCAAGTAGACGCATTACTGCGTTTAGTCACTGGAATGTAAACCGAACGCTGATTATTAACATGACCATATCCAGTAGTGATATCTGCTGAATTTTTTACTTCTGCAAGGTCTTTCATATAAACTGAAGCACCAGCACCCAGCCGAATGGGAATGTTTTCTAGTTCTTTGTAATTTCTTACAACGGAATTTGGTTTAGTTAAATATTCTTTATCACCAATACGAATACTTCCTGAAGGCGTAAGTAAGTTGCCTTGTGCTAAAGCCTCTACAACATCTTCAGTTGAAAGTCCATAACTTTTGAGTTTTACAGGATCTACGTCAATCACAATGGAACGCTGATTTCCACCTACAGGAGGTGGAGAAGACACCCCTGGCAAAGAAGAAAACATAGGCCTTACACGTTTAACTGCCAAATCTTGAATTTCTGAAAGAGGCCGAGTTTCACTACTAAAAACAAGTTGACCCACAGGCACATTTCCAGCATCATACCTCACCACAAAGGGTGCAATGGTGCCAGGAGGCATTTTACCGCTTGCACGGTTAACCTGAGCTACAATTTGCGCCATAGCTTCTGCCATATTAGTATCTTCATGGAATTCCAGCTTAATCAAAGACATACTTTGCACTGAACGCGATTCCATTTTTTTAATACCAGTGATGTAAATAAAATGTTGCTCAAAAATAGAACTTAAATACCCTTCCATTTGCTCGGCGGATAATCCTCCATAAGGCTGAGCAACGTAAATGGTTGGTGTGCCCATTTTTGGAAAAATATCAATTGGCATTACTCTCAATGTCATAATAGAGAAAAAAGCAATCCCAATAAGGGCAACCATCACTGATATGGGTTTTCTAAGAGCACTTTTAATTAGATCCATACTAGTTAATTAGTTCTGTGAATAGTGAAATATTTCCTTTGGTAGCAGAATAATAAAGAACAGCTTTCCAGAACTCAACCTTAGCAGATACGAGCTGTTTTTCTGCTTCCAAAACTTCTACCTGAGCTTGAAGTAATTCTGAAATATTGGCTAAGCCAGATTTAAATCTAGACTGAGTAACTTCATGAGAAAGTTCTGCTGCTTCAAAATAGTCTGGAGCCAACTCCATGGCTTCAATAGCATTTTCTAAAGTTACCTGAGCGATTTTTTCTTCTTTAGTCAATTGCAATTGAACTTGCTCATCATAAGCTACCGAGGCTTCTACCTGAAATTCTTGAGCTTTTACCAAATGCTTGTTCCTTATAAATTCTAATAAGGGAAAGCTTAATTCAAAACCAACACCAAAGTTTGTTCTATTAAAATCAAAACCATCACTATAAGAATTGAACTGGCTGTTGGCATCAATTGATGAGCCTCTTCCAAATGTAGTTCCCCATATCCTAAAATCGGGTAAAATATTCTTTTGTATTACCTTCTTCTCAGCTTCTTCGACTTGGGTGAGTTGTGAGCTAAAATTGGCCAAGGGGTGCTCACTAGAAGTAGAGCGTTTGACATCTTTATTGATCAGATGAAGTCTATGATCTACCTGAACTATACTTACATCTCCGCCAAGTAATTCTTGCGCTTCTGCTCGCTTTTTTGCATTTAGATGTTTTGCATTAAGAGCTTGAAGTTTTGCTTTTACCATGAGAGACTTCAGTTGAGCCGACTCCATCCCAGAACGTAATCCGTCCTCAACCATCTGTTGTGCAAGTTTAAAATTATATTCGCTTCTTTCCGTCTCTTTGGTCAAGACTTCATAGAGCGCTTCAGACTCCCAAAAATCTAGGTAGGTCTCAACAAACTGAATTTGATGATAGAACACTTCTAGCTCTTCTTCAGCTTGAGCTAACTGAACAGCATTTTCAGCTTTTGCAATAGAGCTGCTTCGTTTTCCAAAGGTGAAAGGATTCCATTGAAGTAGTAGCGCTGCAGCCGAACCCGTTGCTAAGTTGCTTGAATTTTCGATTGCAGGTGGGCCAGAAATAGGTAAAATGTTACCAGGTAAAAACAAGCCTGTAATATTATTAGCAGTTCCTATATTAGCTTGATAAGACACGGAGAGACTTGGCAGCAAGTCTGATTTTTGGTAAGACACCTCTTGCTGTGCCGAAGAAACTT
Organism: Psychroflexus sp.; assembly: GCA_003565575.1. Classification (GTDB taxonomy): domain Bacteria; phylum Bacteroidota; class Bacteroidia; order Flavobacteriales; family Flavobacteriaceae; genus Psychroflexus. Next base: position 3,099 of record PXBV01000330.1, read on the forward strand.
GAGCTCTTTTAGATCGAATACTAGGATAATTGTCTGAAGCTATCTGAATAAGCTCTGGTAAAGTTTGAGCACTTGACATCAAACACATAAAACATATACCTAAACATAAAAGCTTTTTCATACATCTAAAAAAAGCAAACATAATGCTATGTCTCTTATGAATTATGGTAAATTTGAAAGTATAATCAATTCAATATTGAATATTTGGTGTTAAAAGCTAAGGGAATTCCTTAAATTTGAATAGAAAACCTACAGAGCCGTCATGTCTAACCTAAATTGATTTGGGGTGGAACCTGTGTGCTTCTTAAAGTATTTACTAAAATGAGAGGCATCGCTAAAGTTAAGGTCTGCAGCTATTTTCGCACTGCTTTTTGATGTATAAATAAGTTGACGCTTTGCTTCGTTTAAAACTAAGTTTGCTAGTAAATCTGATGCACTTTTTTGAATCTCTTTTCTACAAATGATATTGAGATTTTGAGGGGTAGTATGTAAGGCCTCTGCTAAAACCTTGATAGAAGTATATTGAAAATTATGTTTCTCAATTTCACTAATAAATTTCTGAAAAAGACTCGGACTTAAAGGGCTATCTTCTTTAGTTCCATTAAACAATATAGATTCTAACAGAGCATAAAGCAAAGCGTTAATTAACTTAAAGTTTTCCTTCAACTTTACTTCTTTTTCTAATAGCATAAATAAAGAAGTTAAGGTCTCTATGTTTTTAAATTGTAATTCATCAAATGCTGTTAGTTGTTGAATACTATAAATGAGGTCACTTTTTTGATGATTTTCAAGAGAAACGGGTTTAATGATCAGCACATAGCCTTCTGGCTCAGAAGAAATATCCCAAAAGTGAACTTGTTCTTTATTAATGATAAAAAGTTGAGGAGGTTGAATTTTATATTCTTTAAAATCAATACCGTGAATTCCATCTCCTTTGGTTAGAAATACTAATTCTAGGTAAGCATTGTGCTTGTGCGGTGATGTTTTCCTAATGTTTTTACGAAAAGGCTCAACTTTGATGCATTGGTTTGATGAAGATTTATTTTTGACTACAATTTTTTCAAGCATTACTTTCTAAAAAATATAAATTAACAACTTTACTATTGATAATACAAATAAAGAAGATTTTAGCCAAGGCTAATGTATAATTGCTGAGCTAATTCTTCTATTTTTAAACCATTCCAAACTTCAGTTCCCGAACTTTCAACTTCGAATGAAAATAACTTAAAAGACGAGTTAA
>PXBV01000322.1 GCA_003565575.1 Psychroflexus sp.
GGAGAAATGCAAAACATGCTGTATGCTCACGGAAAATATTCAGTTTTGGTATGTGTTCAAGGGATGGATAGTTCTGGGAAGGATAGCTTGATTCGTGAAGTATTTAAAGATTTTAATGTGCGTGGTGTGATTTCTCACAGTTTTAAAAAACCTTCAGCGAATGAGTTAAAACATGATTTCTTGTGGAGACATTATAAGGCTTTGCCAGCTCGTGGTAAATACGCCGTTTTCAATAGGTCACACTACGAAAATGTATTGATTTCTAGAGTAAAACCTGAAATTGTGCTTAGTGAAAATATTCCACACATTCTATCTACTGAAGATATCACTGAAGAATTTTGGAATAATAGATTAGAACAAATCAATAATTTTGAGAAAACAATCCATCAAAACGGATGCATTATTTTTAAGTTTTTCCTTCATATTTCCAAAGAAGAACAAAAACAAAGACTCTTAAGACGCCTTAATAAACCCTCTAAAAATTGGAAATTTTCTCCAGAAGACCTAAAAGACCGTGAGCTTTGGGATGAGTATACCAGACATTACGAAACTGCAATAAAATCTACAAACAAAACTCATGCCCCATGGTACGTGATCCCATCAGATAATAAACATTTGTCAAGATTGATTGTAGCACGAATATTAAAAGAAAGAATGCAGCAATTTACAGACATACAAAACCCAAGCTTGCCAGAAGAACAGCAAGAAAGGATTTCTTATTACAAAGAACAGTTGTCAAATTCATAGTTTTAAATTAAAAAAGAATCCCCTACAATTATAATTTGCAGGGGATTCCATCACTAGTTCTTATAAGTTAATTACTTTTAGATCCTACGCCTTAACGCCTTACCTCTATAATTTAATACCTTGTTTTAGCTGCAATTCCATGGAATTTCTCTAAATGTCCTTTGGGTAGAAAGACCACATCTCCACCAAAACTAAAGTTAGCTTCTATCATTTCGTCATAAACATCGTCTATAACCCCATTTTCGTTGGTTTTAGAATCCTCTACAATATGAATTTCATCGTTCTTAATGATGGCTGGAGCAAACAACTCTTCTTCAATAAACAAGGTATCTACACGGCCTTCTCCAATGGCCTTCCAGATGTCACTCAAATCGCTCAAAAAATTGCCTTTCCCAACGGCTTTGCTTAGCTCATCTTTTTTAGCCTTACGCTGTTCTTCCATTTTTTTACTTACAATTGACCAAGCTTCAGAAACGATTGCATGAGCCTTTTCATCGAGTCTGTTTTTATTGAGGTATGTATCAAAAATTGATTTGGATTCGTCAGCAATTTTTAAGTATTCATGGTAGTTAGCCTCTTCAGTACAAATCAAAACAGGAAGAGCGTTTTCTTTTCTTACTTTGTTTAATGCTTTATCTACTCGGTTAAAAAACTCTGCAACCAACTGTGTTTGCCTTCCTGCATTAGCAAGTTCATCTTTGTTGGTAGAGTAGAGGTTGGTATTTTCAAAAGGAAAATCACTACCAATTTCTTTAACAACTTTGTCGTTAAAAGCTTCAATAAGCCTTACTTCTCTTTGACTTAATACTAAAATAAAATAATTGATTTCTTGGTGTAAAGCTCTTACCAAATCCCGGGTTGCAAAAGACCTGTCTATTACCACTCGGTCGGTTACTTCAATTGGAAGTCTTAAAAATTCAGCTTTATTTTCATTCACAAAAAGAATCAAACTCTCCAAATTTAAACTATGGTCTATCTGTCCTTCCAGTTTCTCAAGGTGTTCAATTACCTTTGAAACCTCACGTTTATCGTTAGTTGCTAGCAAGCGTTCTTTAGCTTCTTTTATATGATTTTTAAGAACTTTTGGATCTTTATCATAATCAGGTTTTGTTCTGTGTGTATTCATGATGATGCTGACACAAAATTTTCCGGTTTCGTCTTTTAGTTGCTTTAGTTTAATATCCATTTGTAATAGTTTTTTTGTTGATTAACAGCTCAATTTAATTGAATTTCTCACGAAATATCTAGCAACCTAAAATACAATTAGAAACTTGATTTTTAATTAATGTGGTACTAAACCTCTGTTAAAGCTACCTCTTGAATGATTTTTATCATTTATTTCAGAAATTACTACAATATAATCTTTGTTTTGTTTTTTGTAGGAAAGTGAACAATAAAGCCTAATTGCTTTTATAACTAAAGTCATTTGCCTATTGTAAAGAATCCTCTATTTTTACAAGTCTAAACTAGATGTATTCATGAGAACTTACGATCTCGCCATTATAGGAGCTGGACCTTCGGGCGCAAGTGCTGCCTTTGAAGCTGCTAAAAATGGATTAAATGCCATTATTATTGAAAAAGAAGTCTTACCTCGCTATAAAACCTGTGGAGGTGGATTCGTCTTTAGGGGTAGAAAAAACCTTCCATTTGATATATCATCTGCTGTAGAACGTGAATTTTTTGATGTTGATATTCGCTTTGATGCTAAGAAATTAGCTCTAAATGCCAAGCGAGAAAACCCTATCATAAGCATGATTATGCGCGATGAGTTTGATTACCTTATGATAAAAAAAGCTCAAGAACTGGGCGTTGACCTTTTGCAAGGTGAAAAGCTTTTGAATCTCAACTTTAAAGATGACCGAACAGAATTAACTACAACTCATCATCAATTTGAAGCGAAATTTATTATAGCCGCCGATGGTGCATTGAGTTCAACAGCAAAACTTGCGGGCTGGGAAGAAACGCGAATGATGTGTCCAGCTTTGGAATATGAGATAAAAGTAACAGACAAAGATTTTAAAAGATTGTCTACATCAGCTAGGTTTGATATTGATGTGGTTCCATTTGGATATGGTTGGAGTTTTCCGAAGAAAAATCATTTATCAGTTGGTGTTGGAAATTTTACAAAATCCAACAAAAAAATTAATTTAAAAGAAAATTATAAAGCGTATCTTAAAATTCTCGGCATCACAGAAGTTTTAGAAGAAAAAGCTCATGGGTTCATTATACCTATTTCACCTCGTAAAGATGGATTTGTAAAACACAATGTTTTTTTAATTGGTGATGCTGCTGGTTTTGCAGATCCATTAACGGCAGAAGGTATTTCTAACGCGATTTACAGTGGAAAATTGGCTGCAAAATCTATTGCCGAAAGTAAATTAGATTTAGAAAAAGCGATACAACTTTATAATCAAAAATTAAATAAAAAATTACTCCCTGAACTCAGATTGGGAGTAAAGTTGGCTGGGTTTTTTTATGAAAACAGAAAATTGCGCAATTTGCTACTTAAAAAACATGGACAACGTGCTGCTGAGTATATGACAGATATATTTATGGGTGATAGAACGTATCCTCATAACTTCAAAGAAAAAGTAAAGCAAAAACTTAAAATTTCATTATTTTAAATTTTATCACTCACACCCCTTAATTTTAAGGGCAACTATTGCTTAAATGTATAATAATTTTATATTTACCCTATAATAATAGGGGGTTAATTAAAAAAATATAAATTATGAAAATAGGAGTGCCAATCGAAGTTAAAAATAATGAAAGTAGAGTTTCAATTACACCAGCTGGAGTTTTTGAACTTTCAAAAGCAAATCATGCTGTTTTTGTTCAAACCAATGCAGGTTATGCTAGTGGATTTACGGATGAAGACTACAAAGAAGCTGGAGCAACGGTTTTGCCAAGCTTAGAAGCTGTGTATGAAATGGCAGATATGATAGTAAAGGTAAAAGAGCCCATAGAAATTGAATATAATCTCGTTCGAGAAGGTCAAATCATTTTTACCTACTTTCACTTTGCGTCTAGCAAACCACTCACAGAAGCAATGATTGCCTCCAAAGCTGTATGTATTGCTTACGAAACAGTAGAAGATGCAGATGGTAATTTACCATTATTGACCCCAATGTCTGAAGTAGCTGGAAGAATGGCAACTCAGCAAGGCGCAAAATACCTTGAAAAACCAATTAAAGGTAAAGGAATTCTTTTAGGAGGTGTGCCAGGAGTTTCACCAGGAAAAGTGATTGTATTAGGAGCAGGCGTTGTAGGCATACATGCCGCTAAGATGGCTGCTGGACTTGGTGCGCATGTTACCATTTTTGATATTAATATGAAGAGGCTTCGTTATATTAATGACATTATGCCAAGCCACGTCACTACAGCTTTTTCTAATGAATATAATATAAGAAAACACATAAAAGATGCAGACCTTATAATTGGAGCAGTATTGATTCCAGGCGCTAAGGCACCAAAACTTATTACTCGAGATATGCTTAAAGATATGGAGCCAGGTACTGTGATGGTTGATGTTGCTGTGGATCAAGGTGGATGTTTTGAAACCACAAAACCTAC
>PXBV01000348.1 GCA_003565575.1 Psychroflexus sp.
GGTGCTTCTTGGCTTGCATCTTCATAAGCCTTAGCTCTATTTTCACAAGCTTTTGCAGAGATTTCAAGCACATCTACAAATACCTCTCGGGTGGCTATATGAATTTTCTCTAACTGCTTATAGACTTTGCTGTCATCACTTTCAGTAAAGCTAATAACGTCTTCAACATCACTACATTTGTCTGTAAAACGCCTCATCATTTCCATCAATTGTTGACTTTCTTCAATGTCAAGATAGCCATCTTCAACAAAAGCCTGTGCTTCATTTTTAATTACAACAAAGGCGCCACCAAGTTTAGAAATAAGTGTAGTTGGGCGATATCCCGTTTTAAAACTTATAGCCTTATCAAAATCACTTTGAACTTTTTTAATTGGGACTGCTTTAGAATTAGACGGACGCTGAGTAGCACTTCCTCCTCTACTCGCGGCTCTTCTTATCGGTATGGAATGCCTATCTTTAAATACAGCATTACTTACCACTCTACCCATATCTCGACCAACCTGATTGATAGCACTCTTTAGAAAACCCATACAAAAATTTTAGAACCATAAATTTACATGCTTATCTTATTATATTCAACTCTTATGAAGTTTAATTTGATGAGAATTTATAAACATGAGTTTGATTATTCAGGTTTTATCAAACCAGCTGCGTCCGTTAGTTTTTCTGGAACTCCTTTTAAATAGCGATATATAGACTTTTTTTATGAAACAACGTATGGGTCATGCAAAGTAATTAAGCAAAGTTGATTGTTATTTAAAATTGAAAAATGTAAGTCATTCAATAAGTAAATTCGTCTAAGGCTTTAATTTAATTGATGAATCTTTTTTAAACCTGTGAAAAATTAACTTTATATAAGTTTAAGTTTTACTTAAAAGCTAATTAAGGCCATACGTAAACTATACATTTGTTCAAAAATTTATACTGATGAAAAATATACTTTTCGTCATCACAAGTAATGATCAACTTGGAGACACAGGAAATAAAACAGGTTTTTGGATTGAAGAGTTTGCGGCACCTTATTATAATTTGAAAGATGCTGGTTTTGAACTGACATTAGCCTCTCCAAAAGGAGGACAACCACCCATCGACCCCAATTCTGAAACTGAAGATGCGCAAACTGAAGCTACCAAGCGTTTCGATATGGATAAAGAAGCACAAACTTTGCTTGCAAACACCCACAAGCTTAATGATATTAAAGAGTCAGATTATGATGCTGTATTCTATCCGGGTGGTCATGGTGTGCTTTGGGATTTAGTGGAAGATCGAATCTCAATTAAATTAATTGAAGCGTTCAACGCCAATAAAAAGCCAGTTGCCTTTGTGTGTCATGCTCCAGCAGTTTTGAAACACCCTAAAACTACTGAAGGCAAGCCATTAGTTAGCGGAAAAAAAGTAACAGGATTTACCAACCAGGAAGAAGAAGCAGTTCAATTGTCTAAGATTGTTCCCTTTTTGTTGGAAGACATGTTAATTGAGAATGGTGGGGTTTATAGCAAAATTGAAGATTGGAAACCTTACGCAGTAGAAGATGGAAATTTAATCACTGGTCAAAATCCGGCTTCATCAGAAAAAGTTGCTGAATTGCTAGCTAAACAGCTAATTAATTAATTCATTTTTTAATTTAGTTATAAACAAAGCCTTCCTAGTGAAGGCTTTGTTTATGTCTTCAATTTTTTAAATTTTCATGCTTGGGATATTTCTTACCTTTGCTTTTTAGTTTAAAAAAATATGCCATCTCAGCCCCATTATATTGATATACGAGTTAATCCTGAAATTGCTCACCAACCTGAGGAACTCAAGAAAGCCATAGCCAAATACATTGATGTTTCTGATAAACACCTTTCAGCCTATAAAGTTGTAAAACGTTCTATTGATGCTAGAGCAAGACAAATCAAATATCAATTGAGGGTTGCTTATTTCCTTCAAGATGAATCGGTGATTTGGCCGAAAACTAAAGAAAAAATTTATCATCAAGTTAAGGATGAAAATTCAAGGATTTTGGTTGTAGGCAGTGGACCTGCTGGACTTTTTGCTGCTCTTAAACTTTTAGAATTGGGCTTAAAACCTATCGTGATTGAGCGTGGAAAAAATGTGAGAGCAAGGCGTCGGGATTTAGCTAAAATCAATAAAGAACATTTGGTCAATTCTGAATCCAATTATTGTTTTGGCGAAGGTGGCGCTGGAACTTATTCGGATGGTAAACTTTACACCCGTTCTGGAAATAAAAAAATCATCAAAAAGGTACTACAAACGTTTGTAGAACACGGAGCTAGTGAAGACATTTTGATAGATGCACATCCGCATATTGGCACCAACAAATTACCAGATATAATCACCAAAATGAGAGAAACCATCTTAAATTTTGGTGGTGAAATCCATTTTGAAACCAAGCTCACTGATTTTATTATTGAGGAAAGTCAACTCATCGGCATCGAAGTCAATCATCATAAAATCATAAATGCTGAAGCTTGCATCCTCGCCACAGGGCATTCGGCTAGAGATATTTTTTATCTTTTGCACAAACGAAAAATTAAAATTGAATTTAAAACCTTTGCTATGGGCGTTCGGGTGGAGCACCCACAATCTTTGATTGATAAAATTCAATATAAAACTCCTGAACGTGGGGAGTATTTACCACCATCTGCCTACAGTCTGGTGGAACAAGTCGATAATAAAGGTGTGTATTCCTTTTGCATGTGTCCTGGCGGTATCATCGCCCCTTGTGCAACTTCTCCCGGCGAAGTCGTTACTAACGGCTGGTCACCTTCCAAGCGAAATAATCCCTTTGCCAACTCCGGAATTGTGGTGACTATTGATGATGAAGAACTAACTGATTTTGAAAAATTTGGCCCTTTAAAGGGATTGAAATTTCAAGAACATATTGAGCAAAAATGCTGGCAATTGGCAGGTGAATCTCAACGTGTTCCTGCACAGAAACTTCAGGATTTTATGTCTAAACGAAAATCGACTTCAATTCCTAAAAATTCTTATCAACCAGGAACAACTTCAGTAGAAATGGATTCAATTTTCCCCAAGGCGATGACTAAAAGACTTCGGAAAGGTTTTAAAAAGTTTACTCAAAAAATGAAGGGTTTTGACCATCCAGATGCGGTGATTCTTGCACCAGAATCTCGAACATCCTCTCCGGTGAGAATTCCTAGAGAGGAAGATACACTTGCTCACCCTCAAGTATTGGGTTTATACCCTTGTGGTGAAGGTGCTGGTTATGCAGGCGGAATTGTATCTGCAGCTATGGATGGAGAGCGCTGTGCTAAGGCGGTATATCATCAACTTTTTAAGCAATAAAAAAGCAGCCTGCATCGAAACACAAGCTGCCAATAAATAAAAAACACAACAAAAAATTTTAATCTGCTTGGTAGATTTCTAGAACTCTAGCAGAAGGATCTTTCACATCTCCACACCATTTCGGCAACCATTGGTATGGGGTTAATTGGAAGTGTGGTCCGTATGTTTTTTCAAATGTTTTCAAATAAAAATAAGCTTCTTTGGAAGGAGGTTCTGGCGTATATTTAAGCTTTTCTGTCTCAAATTCTTGATCTGAAACCAAAGTTTCTATATAATCTTGAATTACTGTACTCCAAGATTTTTTCTTACTGCTCACACTATCAGAAAATCCATTTTTACGTCTCCAAAGTACATCACTAGGAATTAAATTTTCATTTTCAAATGCTTTTCTTATGAGATACTTTTCAATTTTGTCATCAGAAAACATTCTCAATTCTGGTGGAATAGACATATAAAACTTAACAAAGGCTTTGTCTGCAAATGGTACTCTAGCTTCCAGCCCAGCATTTGAGATAGAACGGTCACCACGCTTCATATCAAAAAATTGAATATCTTTAAGTAACCTAATGGATTCCTTTTGAAAACTTTCAGAATCTGGAGCATTTTGGAAGTATAAATAGGAACCAAACTCATCTGCAGTTTCTCCAGAAAATAAAACTTTTACTTCAGAATGATCTCTTACGTACTTTGCCACTAATTGATGCCCTACGGATGCTCTAATTGTAGTTACATCATAACTACCTAGCATATAAACTGTATGCTCTAATTCATCTAGGAAATCTTGCTCTGTGCAGGTTATACTATGGTGCTTACTTCCTATATGGTCTGCAACTTTCTGAGCAGCTGTAATATCTGGACTTCCTTCTAGTCCAATGGAAAACGTTTCTAATTGTTTTCCTTTCTCTTTCAGTTTTCTAGCCAAAATACCAGCAACAAGGCTGCTGTCCAAGCCACCA
>PXBV01000352.1 GCA_003565575.1 Psychroflexus sp.
CTAAGAAACATAAAGTATGAAGGCACTTTAAAACCCATCTTTGAGGCACTTGACGAAACTGTGAGCTACAATAAAATTCGGATAGCTTTGGCTATTTTACAAAAATAATTAGTTGTTTTTGACAATAACTGTACTCGCTTTCACCCCTGTTAATAGATTCCACACGTTACGAGAGATCAATTTTCCATCATCAATTATTTTCAGCTCTGCGGTGTTTGGTCCAGCATCTCCTTGGTTTAAGGCTATGAATTCAATTTTGTTAAACCCTATTTCTAGAGGAACCTCTATTTCTTTGTATGCGTTTTCCAGTAATAAATTTTGAACAATCACTTTTCCATTCAGCCTGATTTGAACACGGTCTCCATCAAACATCATGTGGTCTCTACAGAGAAAAACCATTTTATCAGATGAAGTTACAAACTCTCCCAAGTCCATGTCTTGTGCCCACTCCTCTTTCATGTTTTTTCCTTCGTCCTCAGGCTTTTTGTTGAGCTTGTCGGTCCAGATATCACTAGGATTGGTGTACTGCGTTTTAGGCTTAAAATCAACCCCTTCTTCATCTTTAGCAAATATATCTTTCACTTTTCCACGACTTGGCACCCCTAACCTATCCGCACCAAAACTAGAATTGGACGATTTAAAGTTCGGGTTATTAATGACGTTAGTCCCACGAGTTGGGAAGTCTCGATTTTGAGCAAAACTCATAATCGATAAAAGACTAAAACATAAAATTAATGCAGTTTTCATGTACTTCATATTAACAAATATATTAATTTATTAGCATGAACTGTACCAAGCTGAAATTCTTTATTAAATTATTAGTACTGAAAGACTTGAAAGTGGCCGTGATGAGTTTTGGATACATTAAAATTCCTTTGAGTAGTGTACAAATAAGGAACTCCCAGTTTAGATTTTTCAAAATGGGGCATCTCTTTTAAACTCAACCGATTTTTCAAATACATCAAAAAGGCTGAAGTGCTTCCAAAGAAACGTTGTTGACAATCGGGTGAAAAAACTTCAGAATACATATAAAACTCATTAAAAATGGATAAAGTTGAAACAGATTCACCTTGAAATAAAACATTTCCATGTTTGCTGTCTTGTGGATCACAATCAAAAGCAAAGGGATTAAATATGGGTTCAAATTTATGTAGTCTTTGGAAGGCTTTATAAGCCGATTCTTTCATGGTCCAAATTCTCCAAAATGCTAAATAAGACTCATCCGCAGTCTCAATATATTTTACCTCTTTAGACGAACAAATTTTTTGCAAATAACCCCTCCGAAAAATATTTGATGCTTTCGCGGCTAACCTCAAATCAACAATATCGTTCCCAATCACTTTTTAGCTAATAAATTTTGAATAACTTCTACCGTAGCCTCAACATTTGTCATTTTTTCCATATCATTATTTTCAATTCTGATGTCAAACTCATCTTCCACATCCAAAACAATGTCAACTAAGTTGGCAGAATTGATTTCAAGATCTTGAATAAAATTGGATTTCAAGCTTAGATTATTAAAGTTTTCTTGATTATTTACGTAAGGTTTTACAATAGGTTTTAGTCGTTCTTGGATTACTTCTGCAGTCATGTATTTTTTAAAAGCAATTTACTAATTAGTTTTCATAAACTAGTAGCGAAATTTAAAGCTTTACAAAACGTACTTCTCCTCTAGCGTATTAAATATAAGACATATTAAATTTCAATTGTTTTTTTCGTGTTTATCTAACTCTTGCTTGCATCTAAAACTTTCAAACAAAAAATTCACACCTGTCATAATGATGATTAAAGACAAAGTCCCGGCCATAATCCACTGCCAAGTGGGAGCATCACTGTGCTTCAAAAAACCACTTTCCACCAATGCCGAAAGCCCAAATCCAAGCAATCCCGTTCCTACTCCACCAAAAATCCAATAGCGTTTTCTTAATTGTTTTTTATTCATTATCGTAAGATTTTAAAATGACACAAGTATTAACGTCACCAAAACCAAAGCTTGCTTTAGCCAACACATTCACTTTCATCTCAAGTAATTGTCTTGGAATTTTATCTTCATCAACAAGTTTTAGAATCTCGGGATGAATTCTCTCACAATTGATATTTGGAAAGATAAATCCACGTTTTAACTCCAAAACAGAACTCACCAACTCGATGCTTCCAGCAGCGGCCAAGGCATGACCCACATGGCTTTTTAAGGAATTAATATATGGGAAATCCTTACCCGATAAATTTAAAGCTTGCGACCAGTTCTTAATTTCGGTGCTATCCATGGCCGTAGCAGTAAGATGCCCATTAATCAAATCAATTTCTTCTGAATTTACCCCTGCATCTAGTAAGGCTTGCGTTATACAGCTTTGAACCGCCGTGGAATTGGGTGCGGTCATACTTCCATTTTCTCGCTGACCACCAGAGTTAACATGTCCACCTAAAACTTCGGCATAAATGTTGGCACCCCTTTCTAAAGCAGATTCCAAACTTTCCAACACCAAAGCTCCCGCCCCACTTGAAGGCACAAATCCCGCAGCCGTTGCCGACATGGGTTGCGAAGCTAACTCTGGGGTATCATTAAATTGATGAGGCAAAATACGCAAGGCATCAAAACCTCCCCAAACGTAAGGCCCGGCATCGCTACAACTTCCCACCAGCATACGCTTGGCTTTGCCGTATTGAATACGTTCAAAACCCATCAATAAAGCTTCAGTTCCCGTAGAGCAGGCAGAAGAATTGGAGGTGACTTGATTGCCACAGCCCAATTTACCACCCAAAAATGCGCTTATGCCACTCGCCATGGTTTGTAAAACACTGGTACTTCCCAATCTTCTCACTTGCTTATCATCAATCCTATTGAATGCTTCTCTGAGTTTTTCAACACCCAGGACACCAGTGCCAAAAATAATTCCTGAATCTGTGTCAAGCTCTTCGTTTACGCCTAGTTTTGCATCTCTCCAGGCCTCTTGTCCGGCAATTCCACCGTAAATCAATCCTGTTGCCAAAAGTCCTCTTTGTTCTAAAGCAGTGAAATTTTTATCTAAAAGCTCCTGAGGTATTTTTGGTACTCCACCAATCTGACAACTGAACTTCAAATCATGTAATTCTTGATGAAATTGAATCCCGCTTTTACCTTGTTTAATTGCTTTTTCAAAATGAGAAAGTCCCGTAGCATTAGGTGCGACAACTCCCATTCCTGTAATAACCACTCTTTTCTTATCCATAATTAAGGTAAAATGACACCTGCAAGTTCACCCTGAAGCACTAGATCTCCAGATAAATCATACATTTTTACAGAAGACTTTAATTTACTGAATCTAAAATACATCTTTTCAGCTTCTACAATCACTTTATCTCCTGGTAAAACAGGTTTTAAAAATTCAACATGGGTAGAAGTCATAGCTAACTTCACTTGCTCTAAGTTCACATCTTTTTCCTGAGACAACAGATAGATGCCAAAACTTGCCAGACCAATTTGAGCGGCACATTCTGTTAGAATGACTCCAGGGGTAATAGGATTATTTTTAAAATGTCCTTTGTAAAACCAAGACGAGGCTTTGAAGGTATAACTTCCTTTTATAGAAGTTTCTGAGACCTCATCGATGGTTTTGACATAAAGAAAGGGCTCTTGATATGGTAATTTTGAAATAATTTCTTTTGATTTCATGCCTAGATTTTTTTATAAGCTCTCACCTCCATCGGCTTTAATAACAGAGCCGTTGATCCAATTGGCTTCTTCCTTGCTCAAAAGATAAACCACATTGGCAACATCTTCAGGTGTGGTAAGGCGTTTGAAAGGATTGCGTTTCACGACCGCTGCTTTAAGTTCTTCATGCCCAGGAATCATTTGGAAGGATTGCGTGTCTACCATTCCAGCTTGTATGCAATTGGCTGTGATGTCGAACTCTGCAAACTCTACTGCCATATACTTCATCAAGGTTTCAAGGCTGGTTTTAGCGACAGAAACAGCTGCATAATGTTTCCAAACGCGTTGATTGCCTTCACTGGTAAAGGCTAATAGTTTGGCGTGCTTCGCAAACAAGCCGGCCTCCAAAATGGCTTTGGACCAGTCATAAAAACTGTAGGCCATGGCATTTGCAGTGATTTGTAAATCGGTTTGATTGAGTGGGGAATCTCCAGTCAAAGCTTTCAGGTTTCCTTTGGCGATGCTATGAAGAAGCAATTTGATTTTACCAGATTCACCAAGAAATTTTGGAAGTTCTATAATGAATTCTTTTCTTTTTTCTGAATTTGTGGCGTC
>PXBV01000134.1 GCA_003565575.1 Psychroflexus sp.
AAAGCAACAATAACAAGGAGTAAGGCAATCGTCAGGCTGGTAAATATAAAAGCCCAGCCATATTGTTTTTTACTTGCTAAGCGGGGTACATTGGCAATGCTAAGAAATACCAGAAATGGAAATACATACAGCACTTTGTTATCATTAAAGACTTGAAGTAAGTGTTCTAAATTGAAAAATCCATATACCGTAGTAAGAATATAGGCTATGATGAAAAAAGCGATTCCAATTTTTAAAAACTTCTGAATTCTATTGTATAGCTTCCCTTCGGTTTTCAACAATAAATAGATGGCTCCGTGCATCATGAATAAAGCTAAACTAGTCACGCCTACGAGTATTGAAAATGGATTGAGAAATTCAAAAAAACCTCTTCCTGTGTATTCAAAATCTTGGTCTAGTGGCATCCCGTTCAAAATATTGCCTAGCACAACACCAAGTAGCACAGCTAGCATAATACTAGAAATGGAGTATCCCCAATCCCACATTCGTCTCCACCAAAGCATTTCCTCCATATTTCTGAATTTGATGGAAATGCCTCTAAAGATGATAAACAGAAGAAATAATATGAAAGGAGTGTACATGGCAGAAAACAGGGTACCGTAAAAAACAGGGAAGCCAGCGAAAAGCGTACCTCCGCCAATGACCAGCCATACTTCGTTACCATGCCAAGTGGGGTCTATGGCTTTGAGTGCGGTTTCTCTACTTTTGTTTTGTTTAAAAAACATATGCCATGCACCAGCTCCAAAATCGAAGCCGTCTAAAATAGCATAGCCAGAAAACAATCCACCTACTACTAGAAACCACCAAGTGGGATAATCTAAACCTAAAAACGTTTCCATACCATCATTTATTTACTTGAAACTACATCAGCAATTTCTTTATTTAAACTTCCTTCGTCAAAGTCGATATCGCTATTGGGTCCACTCTTTATTTTCTTATTCATCAAATAAATAAACAATAAGAAGAGAATAAAATACACTACAAAAAATAAAATTAACGAAAATAAGACTTGATTGGCTTGAACACTCTTGGACAGGGCATCTGAAGTTCTAAGCAAACCGTACACTACCCAAGGCTGTCTGCCCATTTCTGCAGCAAACCACCCAAACTGATTGGCCAGCTGAGGGAGCAAGGCTGTAAATACAAACGTCCACAACAGCCATTTTTTCTGAAACAGTTTACCACGTTTCCATTGCCATAAAGCAAATAAACTCAAAGCAATTAAGAACATACCGATAGCCACCATAAGGTGATAAAACTGAAACACAGCATTGACCTGAGAAGGTCGATCTTCCTCAGGAAAAGCGTTAAGACCTGTTACTGGGGTTTCAAAATCTTGATGTAACATAAAGGACAAACCTCCAGGGACTTTTAGACCTGTAACAGATTGACTTTCCTTATCTACCCAGCCTAAAAGGTACAAATCTGCGGCGGCTTCTTCTTCAAAATGCCCTTCCATAGCGGCTAATTTGGCAGGTTGATTTTCTGAAACACCTTCTGCCGAGCTATGCCCAGTGAATAATTGTGCAAGAGAGGAAATAGCTGCAACAACCAAGGTAATTTTAAAGGCTTTTTTGGACAACACCACATATCGACCTTTCAAAATGTAGTAAGCATGAACACTCAAAATCAAGAATGATCCAGCTAAAAAAGCACCTAACCAAACGTGAGTTAATCGATCTACAGAAGAGGGGTTGAACACCATCGCCCAGAAATCAACGATTTCTGCTCTAGCTTGCATCCCCTCACCTACAATGTGGTAGCCCGCTGGGGTTTGCTGCCAAGAGTTGGCAATAACAATCCAAACCGCAGAAAACATTGAGCCTAAAAATACCGCCCAGGTTGCTACCAAATGCACCCAAGGCTTTACACGATTCCAACCAAACAATAAGATTCCTAAAGCACTGCTTTCCAAAGCAAAGGCGAAGATGCCTTCAGCGGCTAGAGCGCTTCCGAAAATATCACCCACATATCTTGAATACGTGGCCCAGTTGGTTCCAAATTCAAATTCCATGACAATTCCAGTGACCACCCCAATACCAAAGGTGATAGCAAATAGTTTGGTCCAGAATTTTGCTAAAACTTCATATTCTTTCTTTTTTGTTCGTATATAAATGCTTTCAAAAACGACCATCAATAGTCCAATACCAATACTCAAAGGCGGATAGATATAATGAAAAGCAACAGTGAAGGCAAATTGGATACGAGAGAGAATTTCTACATCCATGATTTATCATTTTTTGCAAAATTAAAACAAATCAAGAGTAAAGGTTTGCAACCAATGTTACTTTAAGAAAATGATTCTTCTCATTTAATGTGGTTTTATATTACATAGGTAACAAAAGTGACAGAACTATTAAGAACTCAAATGTTATTTTTGTAATGTGACTTGTACCAAAGACCATATAGCCATTTTACTAAGTTTGACCGTGCTGTTATTCACAGTAAAGTCTGCCTTCTGGCTATCCTATTATATTGCGTTCACCGATAACTTTATAGAAAACTACTGTGAAAACACAGACAAGCCAGAACTGGAATGTGATGGAAAGTGTTTTTTAAGTGATGTCCTCGACAAAAAAGAACCCGATACTCCAAAAAATACGTCTATTTTTCTAGAAAGTGAACTCATCTTTACAACAAGTTATTTTGAAGCGGATTTTAGTTTGAATACCCTTATTTCCAAAAAGCAACCTAACTTCTTTTATTCTTCGCTTTACCATTTTCACTACCTAAAGAGCAGTTTTAAACCGCCAGCAGTTGCTGTTTAACATCACGTTTTTTTAAAAAAATTAGTTAAACATCAATTGCTTGAATATGAAACTTATATCAAGCGTCATCGCTTTTATGGCTAGTTCTGTCATCCTTATTGCACAAACTAAAACCATAGAAGTAAGAGACGCAAAAACACAAGAAATACTTACAGGCGTTTATGCCACCAATCAAAACAACAAGGAAGATTATCGTATAACTGAGCATACTACTCTGAAATTAGATATAGGCGAAACCTATATGATAAGTCACATAGGATATGATTCTCGAATCTTAAATGTCAACTCTTCAACTCCAAAAATTCTTTTTCTGGAAGCTGAACAAACAGAGCTTGCAGAAGTCTTGGTTACAGGAAAGATCTTTCAGGATCCTGTCATGAGTAGCTCTACTCCAGATTTAACCGAACGCGTGACACAGCCCAAAAATGTAGCGGATTTATTTGGTGATCTCAATGGATTTGGGCTCATCAAGCGTGGGAATTATGCCATCGACCCGTCTTTTAGAGCATCCCAATATGAACAACTCAATATACAGTATGATGGAGGAACTAAAGTGATGCACGCATGCCCCAACCGAATGGATCCCATCACAACTCACGTTATGCCAGAAGATATTGCTAAAATAGAAGTTGTGCGCGGTCCTTATACCATGAGACAAGGCGCCACATTTGGTGGACTCATCAATATGGTTTCAAAAAGACCCGAGATGGGTAAATATGGATTTTCTGGAAGTGCTTCTTCTGGACTAGAATCCAATGGCGGCTCTCAAGTGCAAATGCTACGCCTTCAATATGCTGAAGAAAAATTTGATGTGGTGGGTATGTACGGCTACCGAGATTTTGGCAATTACAAGGATGGAGCTGGTCGAGAAATTCCCTCATCCTTTAGGAGTATTGACTATAGTCTGAGAATGGGCTATAACTTTAGTAGTTTAGAGCGACTTCAGCTACACTGGAGGCAATCTTTTGGTAGAGATGTGCTACATGCCTCCTTACCTATGGATTCAGATTACGACGATTCGTCTATGTTGTCTTTAGATTATTTCAAAAAAAGACCAGGGAAACGCCTTCAAAAAATCCAAGCCAAAGCCTACTATTCTTATGTAGACCATTTAATGAGCAATAGGCGACGTAGTAACTTTGCTACAGCAGAAGCCTTTGCACCAGTAGAAGCAACCACAGCTGGAGGTCGCTTTGAACTGGAATGGAAGCTGGATGAGTTCTGGACGCTGTTTACTGGAACTGATGCCCTGTTGATCAGCAGAGATGGAGTACGGAATCGCTTGGTCAAACAAAACCCTATGGGATTGCCTCTAGATCCTCCCGTTGCCTTTACCGACAAAATCTGGCAGGATTCGTTCATCAATGATTACGGTTTTTTTGCAGAATCTCGCTACAGACTCAACTCCTCGACAGTCCTTAACGCTGGTGTGCGTTATGATTTGGTCCATTCAGA
>PXBV01000222.1 GCA_003565575.1 Psychroflexus sp.
TACTAGAGTAGAGGATATATCTTTTTCATGAAGATGTAAGATATCGTCATAAGCTTTAGTTTCAAAACCTTCCATAGGACAAGCATCAATCTTTTCTGCCGCACAAATAGTTAATAAGTTTCCCATAGCTAAATAGGCTTGATTGATAGCCCAGTCTTTGATGTTTTGTTTACTTTTTTTGCCAAAATCTTTAATCAAAAAATCCCTGAAAGGTTTTAAGGTTTCCTCATTAGTATTACGGATTTCTTTTTGCAATTCAAAGTTGTGGTTAATGAAGTGTTCATTAATTGTATTCTCAATACATATCACAAAAACATGAGATGCTGTTTTGACTTGAATTTGGTTATAACTGTGCGCAAAAAGTTTATCTTTTAAGTCTTGTTGCTTTATTATGACAAGTCTAATAGGTTGGAGGCCGTATGAAGTTGGCGTCAAATTAAAGCCTTTTTTTAAGAGTTCAATTTTGTCATCTTCAATGGTTTTAGAAGCATCAAATTTTTTGGTGGCGTATCTCCATTCTAATGCATTAATCATATCTGGGAAATTTAATTTTCAGCAAATATAATCTTAGTACCGAGACTTTGTTTAGGTTTTGTTTTTATTAACTCGACTTTTGTTAATATCAAATTAAGCGGACAAAATGGATTCTATGCTTTGGGCGAGTTTGAAATCCTTCTCAGTAACTCCACCTGCATCATGAGTTGATAACGAAATTTCTAAAGTATTGTAAACATTAAACCAGTTAGGGTGATGCGCTTGAGCTTCTGCTTCAAAGGCAATTCTTGTCATTGCTGAAAAAGCCTCTTTAAAATCTTTAAACTCCAAAGTGGTGTGTATAGCATTCTCATTGTAAGACCAACCTTCAAGGTTTTCAAGTCGCTCTTCTATAATTTTTTCATCTAAAGGTTTCATGTCATTGATTTTTATCAAAATTACAAATCAAATTGACAAGTAGCTATAGAATTAAGAAAGTTTCACAGAGTTTAAAATGACGTCTTCAATAGTGATTTGTAAATTTTTTGGAAGCAGATTATCTTTAGGAATCACAGCAATGTAGCGGTCTTCATTGGAATTATATACATTTTTAAAAACTGGATTTGAAAGCCTTAATCCTTCACAAATTTCTGAAACCAATTCTTTATGGTGAATTAAATCCTTGCTTCCTAAATGAAAAACACCCTCAAGATCTCGATTAATGATGTAATGCATTTGCTGTACGAATTTGTCTTGAGTTGTAGCATTAATTACCACATTTGGAAAAACTTCAATGGGTTCCTTTAAGTCGTGCATCCATTTTAATTCCTTTATTCTGGGGGAATTGTGACCGTAAATCATGGGTAGTCTTACAATGTTATATAAGTGGTTAGGTAATCTTAACAACGCATTTTCAATCTTAATTTTAAAACGACCATACACGCTTTGAGACAATGTTTTATCGTATTCATAAGACGGGTAATTGGTGAAAACATCAAATACATTGGCAGAAGATATAAATATTAATTTCTTTTGAAACTTTACCAAATAGGCTATAATTTCGAAATGGATGTGAGTTTGAGCAGAAAAATCTCCTCTTATGGAGGAAATGATAAGGTCTGGAGCTAATTCTTCTAAGAGAAGACTTATGGTTTCAGTTTCTGCATTCCATTGAAACATTCTGTTGTTTTCTTCCAAAGAAAGATTATCTTTTACATACGTCCCATACACATCATAATATGGTGAGAGTTCTTTGTAAAGCGCATGACCAAGAAAACCACTTGCGCCTAAAATTAGTATTTTTTTGGAGTGTTTGATAATTCTTTGCTTTTCTAAATAAAGTAAGCCGTTTCCAAAACTAGAAACGGCCTAATTTTGTATACTAAATTTTTTATTAAGCTTTGTAAAATGGAGGTTTTACAATAATAGCTTTTACTAGTTTCTTTCGTATTTGAATAAATAGTTCAGTTCCAAATTTGGCATAGTCTGTTTTAACGTATCCCATACCAATGGCTTTTTTTAGACTTGGAGACATCGTGCCAGAGGTAACGTGCCCAATTTTATCTCCGTCAGCATTTAATAGATCATAACCTTGCCTTGGAATTCCTTTGTCAAGAACTTCAAAGACAACTAATTTTCGTTTTGTGCCTACTTCTTTTTCTTTTTTCAAGGCATCAGCATTAATAAAATCTTTATTGAATTTTGTAATCCAACCGAGTTTTGCCTCAATAGGCGAAGTTGTTTCGTCTATATCGTTACCATACAGGCACATTCCCATTTCTAGTCTCAAGGTATCTCTGGCTGCAAGTCCAATTGGTTGTATGCCAAATTCCTTTCCTGCTCTCAAAACAGCTGTCCATATTTGGTCTGCATCCTTATTTTTAAAGTAAATTTCAAAACCTCCGCTTCCGGTGTAACCAGTGGCTGATATAATAACATCTTGAGCACCAGCAAACTCACCAACTTCAAAATGGTAAAATTTAATTGCTGAAAGATCTAGAGGAGAAATAGATTGCATTGCCTCCACTGCTTTTGGTCCTTGAATGGCCAAGAGGGAGTATTCATCAGATGAATTAGTGAGTTGAGCATCAAAGCTGTTGTGAGCGTTAATCCAATTCCAATCTTTTTCGATATTGGAGGCATTAACAACCATCATGAACTTTTCACTATGAAATTTATATATGATTAAATCGTCTACAATACCACCAGTAGCATTTGGCATGCAGGTATACTGAGCTTGTCCATCATTGAGTACTGATGCATCGTTGGTGGTTACTTTTTGAATAAGCTCTAAAGCTTCTTTACCTTCTACAAAAAACTCGCCCATGTGAGACACATCAAATACACCTAGCTTTTTTCTCACCGTTTCGTGTTCTTCATTCACGCCTTTGTATGAAACAGGCATTTCATAGCCTGCAAAAGGAACCATTTTAGCGCCTAATTGATGATGTATAGAGTTAAGTGCAGTTAATTTCATAGAGTCTTTTTTAAGACAGCAAATTTAAGATTAAAATCAGGATTTTAGTCTTAGGACACAGTTTTTTGTCCATGTTCCTTCACTTTGAATTGGTCTTGGTTTTTAGTCCTATATAAGTCAATAAGATATAAGCATTTTTAATCAAATTGTGTTAATATGATTTAGCCCATACAAGTCAGAGTTGTGTATAAATTTTGATTTTCATTGTTTAATAGGTATGAACTATAAATCATCAGGATTAACATACATTCTTTGATAGGTTGGCGAGTACATTTGGTCATCACCCACAAGTTTAAAGTTTAAATCAGGATCTGTTTTTTGCTCTTCTGTAGCAGCTGTTTCTATACTCGAACTTATTTCTTGTAAAGCTCTATTGAGTAAAGTTTCTCTTGGGTCGCCCAAAACTCCTAAGTTAGCAAAATTTTCACGTTGTCTTATCGTTGGGGGTAAACCATCAAAAAAATCTGAAAATCCATCTTTATTTACAGTTTTAATAATCAAGGGTTGTATGGCTATGGTATGGTCTAAAGTCGCATTTCTTCTTCTGAAGTCTGGAGAATCGTATAAAGTAACAGAACCTTCAAATTTTCCAGAGGTATTATCTCCTATATGTATAACATTAATATAAGGGTTTAGAGCATTGATGAGTAGTTCACTTGCGGATGCGGTTGTGTTTGTAGATAATACAAATACTCTAGTTAGGTTGAGGCTATTAATAGATTCTCCAGTAGAAATTTGATTATCAAAAAATATATCCTGGTCATCAAAATTGTTATTGTAAACTTGCTTTGCAAAAACTTCACCAGGAAATTGACCTGTTATCATACTAGATAAGTGCTTACAAGTTTCAATATTTCCACCAGTATTGTATCTTAAATCGAGGACTAGGTCTGAAATACCTTTGTCAAGAAAATCTGCAAAAACTAAATTGAGCTCTTCTTCAAAAGAATTTCTAAAGTTATTATACATCAGATAGCCAACTTTCTTTCCGTCTACATCCAATACTTTATGCTCATGGATAGGGTTTTCTGTAAGTTGAATTTTATTTAGATTAATTTCTTCGTTAACAGGTACTAGGTTTTCTCCCTGAAATTCAGCTAATCCAATGCTGTAGTTTGAAGGACCAAAGAGTCTATTAAAATTGGTTTCAGGTGTAAATAATTCGCTATCAATTCTATTGAAAAGCATTCCTCTTTCTAAACCTTGTGTATCTGCTGGAGACCCAGGCACTACATATCTTACATAACCAAAAACCGTTTGAGTCCCACTCAA
>PXBV01000040.1 GCA_003565575.1 Psychroflexus sp.
ATTGAAGTAAACCTTCTTTAACGGCTAATACATTTTCAGCTTTTTCAAGTATGATAGATGCATTAGCACTTAAACCAGATCTGATGAAAAGTTTATCACTATTTAGCAGCGTTCCTTCAATGTCAAATTGTACTGCACTATTTTCCTCTACTCCTTGCGGAGAAATATAATCTAATATTGCTTCAAACTTTTGTCCTTGTAAAGCACCAATAGTAATTTCTAAAGGTAAGCCTTCTTCAATTTTACCTACTTCAGATTCATCAATTTTACCCTCAAAAATCATGTCATCTACTTTAGCAATAGTAGCTAAGGTAGTTCCTTCATTAAAGTTATTGGCTTCAATTACCTGTGTTCCAATTTTTACAGGAACACTTAGTACCATTCCAGAAATAGTGGCTTTTATTTCTGTAGTTGCAGCATTTCCAACGTCCATTGTAGTACCTGTTTGAATGATTTCAAAATTTTCTTCTGCAGCCACTAGATTTTGTTTTGCATTATCAAATTGATTTTTAGCTAAATCATAATCATTAGCAGAAATCACTTTCTTTTCATAAAGCTCCTTTTGTCGCTCAAAAACCCTTCTTTCATTGTCTAAATTAATTTTAGCCTGTCTCATCTGGTTTTTAGCTGTATTTAAATTTGTGATATTAGGTACTACTTTCAACTGAGCTACCATGTCACCTGCTTTAATACTGTCACCTGGCTTAACAAACATTTTGTCAATAATTCCAGAGATGTTCGGTTTTACCTCAACCTCTTCTCTAGGTTTGATGGTACCTGTTGCTACTGTTTTTCTAACAATTGTTTCAGTAGTCGGGTTTTCAGTAGTATATTCTTCTGGTGCTTGATTATTTTTTTGATACAAGTAATAGAGAGCTCCTCCAAACAGGGCTACAATTAGTAGAAGAATAATAATGGTTACTCCTTTTTTCATATTTATATTAAATTTATTCAGTTCTTAAAGCGTCTACAGGTTTTATGTTAATAGCATTTTGGGCAGGTATTAACCCAGCTAATAAACCTGAAACAATTAATATTACTAATGCAATTACAATAGAAAATAAATCAACACTTGGATTAACAAACATTATATCATCATCTTCGGGTAAAAATTTATTAACTAATATTAAGACCCCTGTTGCAAAGACAATTCCTGACATTCCTGCAATTATAGTTAAAATTACGGATTCCATTAAAACTTGACCTTTAATTTGCCATGGGGTAGCCCCTAGGGCTCTTCTTACTCCAATTTCGTTGGTTCTTTCTTTAACCACTATAAGCATGATGTTTGAAATGCCAATTACTCCAGAAACCAATACTAAAATTCCTACAATAAAAGCGACTACATTCAAGGCTAAAAACAAGCCTGTAATTTTATTGTATTGTTCAAATAAATCAAAATGACCTACAGCTCTGTCATCTGATGGAGCAATTGTATGGCGTTGTTTAATGACCTCAAATACTTGTTCTTTGAGGTCTGAGATAGATTCACCATCCTTTGCAGTAACTGCCATCCATCCAACATTTTCACCTTCATTGAAGGCTTGAGAATAGGCAGTAAAAGGAACATAGATTTGCTTAGACGCCTCCTCTGCATCACCTGGTCCAAAACCTTTCTTTTTAAAAGTTCCAATTACCATAAAGTTAACTCCTTGTATTTTGACATAACTGCCAAGTGGGTCTTCTCCTAAGTCATATAATTCCTGTTGAACACCTTCACCTATTACTGCAACTTTTCTTCGCTCATTAATGTCGTTATAATTGATAAACCTTCCTTGTAATATTGTTGTTGGTTCTTGGTTAACAATATCCGGGTAATCTCCATACACATTGAAGGCTCCTGATTTTAATCCACGGGTTACATTGTTTGCACCACCAAATCCTCCTAATTGATTTCTTGGAGATACATATTCAAGGCCTGCAACTTCATCTTTGATGGCATCAACATCATCCAATTTAAAACTATATCTTCTACCCTTAGGTAAACCTTTGTATGGCTGAGAAGCTGTTTGCGCCCACATGAACATAGAGTTGGTAGCAACTCCGGTAAAACCACGTTTAACACCATTTTCTAAACCAGTTCCAGCTGCTAATAGAATAACAAGAATAAATATTCCCCAAAACACTCCAAAGACGGTGAGAATAGTCCTGAACATATTGGTAGTTAAGGACTCTAAGATTTCATTCCATTTGTCTCTGTTAAACATATTATTCGTCTCTTAATGCATCAATTGGTTTAATTTTTGCTCCTCTCCAAGCGGGAAAAAAGCCTGCTATTGTACCCGCAATTATTAGTATAATAACTGTAGAAACAGCAACCTTAAAATTAACCTCAGGATTTACTATAAATTCGGTATCTATTAGTGGTCCAACAAACTCAAGTAAAAATAAACCTAGAATAAGTCCTACCATGCCAGAAATTGCAGTTACAAATATAGATTCATGTAAAACCATTCCAACAATTGACATGGGTACTGCGCCCAGAGCTTTTCTTATCCCAATTTCTTTTGTTCTTTCTTTTACTATAATCAACATAATATTACTCACACCAATTATTCCAGCAAACAATGTAGCTATGCCTACCACCCAAAAGAAGATTTTCATAGTGCTAAGTATAGTGTAGATTTGTTTTGTGTTTTCAATATTGTTGCTAATGTAAAGTGCGCTTGTATCAAATGGAGAAATGCTGTATTTTGATCTAAGTTGACGCTCTATTTTACTTAAAAATTCTTGCGACTGAAAAAGTGCTAAATCATAATCATCTACCTTGGGTAGCGTAAAGCTGATACTTCTAATGTCCTCGCCCTTTCCAAAAATTCGTTGTGATGTTTTGAGCGGCATGAATATTCTTGTTTCAGAGCGTTCTCCACCCGGATCGGTGAAAACACCTACCACATTAAATTTAACCCCAGAAACAGTAATGAACTCCCCAATAGGATCTTTGTCTTTAAATAAATCCTTTTTTACACGATTACCAATCACCACATTTTTTCTGCTTTGGTCTTCATCAATTTGATTGAGGAACCTTCCTTGAACAATATCTGCTTTTTCTAAAAACTGGTAATCAGGGTAGACTCCTTCTAAACGATAAGAACCATTTTCGTTTCCATAGGAGGCTAAACCTGACCAAACCCGATATAAAGGTGATTGAAACTCAATTTCAAAATCAGAATTTTGAACTGCTGAGTAGAAATCATCTAAAACCAATTGAATATTCCGACCGGGATTCAACCCACCAAAGCCTAGTGAAGTTACTCCACCTGTAATACTAACTTTGTTTTCTGCATCTCGTTGAAATTGAATCTCAACGCCATTCTGCATTCCTTCTCCAATGCCAAGCAGAAGAACTAAAATAAAAATACCAGAAGCAACGGAAACACCAGTTAGGAATGTTCTAAGCTTGTTTTTTCCTATGGTTTCAAAAATTTCTTGCCAACGTTCTAAACTAAACATTTTCAGCTGCTCTTATAGGTTCAATTTTTTTGTCATCTATGATTACACCATCTTTCAAGTTCACGATGCGTTTTGTCATTTGTGCAATGTCTTCTTCGTGAGTTACTACTAAAATAGTTTTTCCTTCATCATTAATCTGCTGCACTAAATCCATAATTTCATACGAAGTTTTAGTATCCAAGGCTCCAGTTAATTCATCGGCTAAAAGTACTTTAGGATGACTAGCTAAGGCTCTTGCAATAGCAACACGTTGTTTCTGTCCTCCAGAAAGTTCGTTAGGCAAGTGAGTTGCCCAATTTGCTAAACCTACTTTTTCTAAGTAACTCATTGCTCTATCCATTCGTTCACCTCTAGGTAGACCTTGATAATAAAGAGGAAGCGCAACGTTATCTAAGGCAGTTTTATAATTGATTAGGTTAAAGGATTGGAAGATGAAACCTAAAAATTTGTTTCTATATTGCGCAGCTAATTTTTCATTCAGATTTTTAATGGGAACACCATCTAGTGTGTAACTCCCTTCATCAGCCTCATCTAACATGCCTAATATGTTAAGCAAAGTTGATTTACCCGAACCAGATGACCCCATAATAGAAACCAATTCCCCTTCTTGTACAGAAAAATTAATCCCTTTAAGTACGTGAAGCGAGTTTTTTCCTACTTTGTATGATTTATGTAAGTTTTTTATTTCTATCATGTCAGGATTAGATTTATAACATAAGACATGAAAAGAACAAAAAGGTTACATATTGAATAGTTATA
>PXBV01000152.1 GCA_003565575.1 Psychroflexus sp.
AGAAAACCAATAAGGAATCCACTCCTTGTTGTTCCATTTTTCTAGCTGTGAGTCGTGGTACTCGTGAAAGATTCTGGAAGCACTCCCGCCAGAGAGGATGCCAATCATTTTTTCTTCATCAGCCATATCGGCCACCATTCGGAAAGATGGAAACCAGCTGGTGTCAAATTCTCTATCTGTATTTTTTATAAAAGCCCCTCTATTCAAAGTTTGGTTAGAACCTTCTTTAGCAAAGGTTCTTGCGCCTAGTAACTCGCTTCCAAAACCTTCTGTGCGGATGGGGCTTGCAAAAGTTAGTGTATGCAACTTTCCCCATTGCCATTGGTTGGAGTCTTTTCCATAGCGATTTTCAAGCAATTGCTTAGCTTTAATCCCAGCTTCAACAATCAACTCTGCCCGGGTTTCTTTGTTTTCGGTACTTCTATTGTTGATGAATTCATGTTCATTTATAATAAAGTTATCTACCCTTTGGTTCCAGTAGTAGACATTTTCCCAGTATTGATCCTGCACATTATCTGGAAGCTCATCGTTTAACACTAAATATAAAAGTTCGTTGTAGAGAACATTATACACACTTGCTTCAACAGACTCAATGTTTTCAAAATAATCCCATTGCTCTAGAATTTTTGCTAGTTCTTCTGTTTCTTGGTTGTCTTTTAAAGCTGAAATAAATAGAGGGGTCATCACCTCTGCTTGCTTATTTTTTACATCCATGAGCAATTCCCAAGCCTTATCATAGTTTATAGAGTTTTCTTCTGTTAGCAATTCAGTCATGCGTTGGTATCTATATATAGGAGAAAAATGATTGGAGTAGTAGTAAGGGTAGTCATCTGGTCGCGTATCGTTATTGGCTGTACCAATCCAGCCCCGATCTGGATTAACCATATGAGGTAAGCTATCCTTAGGAATAAATCCCATCCAAGAATCTTCAGAAGTGGATGCTGAAGGTACTTCGCCTTTTCCTTTTGTTCTAATTGGAATCAAGCCTGTAGCTTGATGAGCAATATTACCTTCTACATCAGCTATGGCAAAATTGAAAAATACATTGTCCATGCTTTTTAGTGCAGTTTGGAATTCAAATACATCTTTGGACTCTAGCAAACGCTCAAAACCTATGGAATGACTTTGAGTTTCTGCCAATGACCAGCGCAAACTCACTACATCTTCCGTTAAGATTTCAAATACTGGAAAATCTGAAATGACAGGGCCATTGTGTGTGGATCGTATTTCAATTTCAACATCTTCCTCATCTTTTACCTTTATGCGTTCCATGCGTTTTTCGAAGGGAGTCGCTTCACCGTCCTTCATATAGTTATCTCCTTCAACATCTTCAATAAATAAATCTTGGCTATCTCCATAACCATTGGTAACGCCAAAAGCTACATATTCATTTCTCCCAGATAATAAGCCTGGAATACCTGGAGTGGCTATTCCTACGGCTTTAAATTCTGGACAAATTAAGCCAACAGGATAAAATAAGCCCGGCATCATTCTTGAATCTACGTGCGGATCGTTGGTAAGTAAAGCTTTACCAGAGGCGGTTTTATCGCCAGAAACTGCCCAATTATTAGAACCTAATTTTGGTAAATTAAAAACTGATTTAGCAAGGCGTTTGTTTGGGTTTATTAATCTTGAAGTGTGAGATACAGAGGAGCTGTCAATTTCAAAAGGAAGTGGTTTTGTGCGATCAATATTGATGGACAGAGGCAATAGCTGGCTTGCTAATTTAGTCTGGGCTGCAAGGTTAAGACTTAAGATTTCATCTTCCATGTTTTGACTGTGAAATAAACCCACAAAATGTGTCACCCCAACAATTTCTTGAGGCGTCAAAGGTTTGGGTTCAAGGCCAAGTAAACTCAATTCCAAGGGAAATTCATCTTGGGCAACTTCTAGATAATTATTGAAGCCCTCGCAATACCAATCGAGGATTGTTTTGGTAGCATTATCGAGGTATTCATAATTTCTTTCTGCATTACCTTTAAGATTTAAAACCCGCATTTGTATATCAGAATCCAGCATGGAACTGCCCACAATTTTTGCAGCTTCTCCCTTAATGAGTGCTCTGTAAAACTCAACTTGAAACAAACGGTCTTGAGCCATGACAAAACCTTGACCTCGATATACATCTGCTTTGCTTTGAGCAATGACGTAGGCAATGCCATTCTCGTCTCTGTGGATGTGAATTGGAAAATCGTTAGAAGAGATTTCAAAACTCCCTTCTCTTTTGAAATTATTGACGTTTGAAAGGTAGATAACACTACCTGTTATAACGATAACCAATATAATCAGAGTAGAAATAATAACTTTTTTCATCGGATGGGATATTTAATTTTGAAAAATCTTCACGTTTGACACTTGTAAATCTAGAAAAAAAATTAACAAACAATAGAATGTTGACTTAAAAAGACTTCAGAATTCAAAACAGTATCTAAAGCTCTATTGATGAAAAAAAGATAGTTTAGTTTTTAAAAGTTTTGAACACCGCCACTAAATTTAATCCAACTCCAAATAAATTTATACCTACAGCTATAAGCATTGTGCATAGAGAGTAGTATAAATCTGGCTCTTGATTGATTGTGACAAGGTGGGTTATAATACCATTATACCCAAATATTAAAACAGATATTGTCATTAAAACCTTATACCATATTATTTTTTTGAAATATCCTGTGGTTAAAAAAAGGACATATATAAACATCGCTAAAACTCCTTTAAGGGGGTCTGTTGGCGTTAGAGCTCCATAATTTTTTATTATCATATAATAACTTACTCCATTGAAGGCTATACCTAGAAAAGCGTATGTGAATTGAAGTACAATTAATTTTTTAAGTTGTATCATGCTGTCTATTTTTTAAATCAAAGCTTAACAGGGTTCAAATATAAGAGTTGGATGATTTACACCAACTAAAGTTCCTATATTTCAACTCTCTAAGTATTAGGATGTTATTTGAAAGTTCGCGAAACAGCTTTTAATGTGATAAAAAAATTTAATAGCTTAACGATAAATTAATTCAGAAAATAAAGTAGATTTGTTAAAAAAAACTATGCATGCATAGTTTTTTATATTTTTGATTGTTAATTAATTATTAATTACTAGATTGCGTAATCAACAAAGCTTAAATCATTTAACATGAAAACAACTTTAACTCTTTTTGTATTCTTTTTTTGTTTAATATCTAGTGCACAAACAACAATAAAAGGTACAATTACAGATGATTCTGGTGTTCCTTTACCTGGAGCAAATATTATTGTAGACAGATCCTCAGAAGGAACTACCTCAGATTTTAATGGTGATTATAGGCTTAGTACCGAGCGGTCACTACCTTTTAACATCATAATTTCCTTTACAGGTTTCGAAAACGTTATCGTAGAAATAACTAGAAAAGATCAAACTGTAGATGTGCAAATGAGTCTTGGTAGTGCCTTAGATGAAGTAGTAGTTTCAGCATCACGAACTCCAGAGCGAGTATTTGAATCACCCGTTACAATTGAACGCTTGGGTGTGAAAGAAGTGAAAAATACAGCGTCAATTGATTTTTATGATGGTCTCGAAAACCTTAAAGGTATTGATATCAACACCAATAGTTTAACTTTTAAGTCCATTAATGCAAGGGGATTTGCAGACTTTGGAAATCCAAGATTTATGCAATTGGTTGATGGTATGGACAATTCTGCGCCAGCGCTCAACTTTCCGCTTGGTAATCTCATCGGGATGATAGAAACTGATGTTTTAAGCGTTGAAGTTTTACCGGGGGCCGCCTCTGGCCTATATGGTGCCAACGCTTTTAACGGAATTTTATTTATGAGGAGTAAAAATCCATTCGATTTTGAAGGGGTGAGTGGCTACATTAAACAAGGTATGACCTCTCAAGAAGCTGTTGGGAATAATTCTTATACAGATATCGGGGTTAGAATGGCTCATAAATTTAGTGATAAATTTGCAGTAAAAGCCAATGTAGGTTATCTAAAAGGAACCGATTGGGGTGCTACTAATAGAACAGATAGATTAAATAGAGGGCTGACTCGAGCCGATACCGATTATGATGGGGTGAATGTGTATGGTGATGAAGTGGCAACCAACATTAGAACGGCTTCAGGCTTAGGTATTATTCCTGATGTAGTGGTAAGTAGAAC
>PXBV01000249.1 GCA_003565575.1 Psychroflexus sp.
AAAAAACCCTGCTTTATGAGCAGGGTTTAGATACGTAATGAAAATTAAAATATTATTTATTTTCCATTCTGTCTTTAAGGGCTTGCAACTCTGCATTAGCATCTCCAAAGGTAGTTTTCTTAGACTCTTCTTCAGATTTTTTGGCAGCCTTTTTAACAATCTGCGCTTCTTCTTCTCTATGTATAGACGTATGAGAAGCTACAACGCGTTTAAATTCTTTATTGAATTCAATAATTATAAATTCTGCTTCTTCACCTTTACCCAGTTTAGATCCGTCTTCTTTTTCTAGATGACGCTGCGGTACAAATGCTGTAACATCTTCGTTAAACTCTATGGTAGCACCTTTGTCTACAAGTTCAGTAATAGCAGCTGTATGTTTAGTTCCTACAGCAAATTCATCAGCATATTTATCCCAAGGATTGGTTTCGGTTTGCTTGTGGCCAAGGCTCAATTTGCGTCCTTCAACGTCAAGTTCTAAAACAACAACATCTAGCTTATCTCCAACTTTACAGAATTCTGAAGGATGCTTTATTTTCTTAGTCCAAGAAAGGTCAGAAATATAAATCAATCCATCAATACCTTCTTCAAGTTCTACAAAAACTCCAAAGTTTGTAAAGTTTCTTACTTCACCCACATGTTTAGAGCCTACAGGATACTTGTCAGTAATGTCTGTCCAAGGATCTGGAGTCATTTGTTTGATACCAAGTGACATTTTTCTGTCTTCTCTATCTAGAGTCAGTATTTTAGCTTCTACTTTATCGCCAACATTAACAAAATCTTGAGCAGATCTTAAATGAGTGCTCCAAGACATTTCAGAAACGTGAATCAATCCTTCTACACCTTCTTCTACTTCAATGAAAGCTCCGTAGTCTGCAATAACTGTTACTGTTCCGTTTACAACATCACCTACTTTTAGGCTTTCATCTAGTGCATCCCACGGATGTTTATGAAGTTGTTTTAAACCAAGTTGGATTCTTGTTTTGTCTTCGTCAAAATCAAGAATAACCACATTTAGCTTTTGATCTAGCTCAACTACTTCGTTTGGATGGTTGATTCTAGACCAAGAAAGGTCTGTAATGTGAACCAATCCGTCTACACCACCAAGGTCAACAAACACACCATAAGAAGTGATGTTTTTCACAACACCTTCTAGTACTTGACCTTTTTCTAGCTGACCAATAATTTCTTTCTTCTGCTCTTCAATATCTGCTTCGATAAGGGCTTTATGAGAAACAACCACGTTTTTGAATTCATGATTGATTTTCACTACTTTGAATTCCATGTTTTTGCCCACATAAGCATCATAATCACGAATTGGCTTGACGTCGATTTGAGAACCTGGCAAGAAAGCTTCAATTCCAAAAACGTCTACAATCATACCACCTTTGGTTCTGCACTTCACAAGACCATTTACGATAGTTCCATCTTCTTGAGCTCTGTTGACACGCTCCCAAGCACGGATAACCCTTGCTTTTCTGTGAGATAGTATAAGTTGACCTTCCGCATCTTCTTTTACGTCGATAAGAACATCTACTTTATCTCCAACTTTTAAATCTGGATTGTAACGAAACTCATTTAATGAAATAACGCCCTCACTTTTTGCGTTAATATCAATGATTGCATCTTGTTCAGTAAGGTGAACTACAGTTCCGTCTACAACTTCGTTATGCAAAGTATCAACGAAATTTTCTTCAACTAATTTTTCGAATTGCTCTAACTGCTCATCATCAACTTCATCAATACCTTCTTCGTACTTGTGCCAGTTGAAATTTTCTAAAAATTGTTTCGGATTTTCTTGTTGTTCAGAAGGCGCTACTTTATGAGTTGCTTCTTCAGAACTTGCAACAGATTGTTGCTCTTGAGTTGTTTTGTCTTCAGCCATATGCTGATATAAAATTTGTATTCTGTTTGTCCAAGAAACTAAAGCAAACTTACAGAAGAGATTAAAATAGTTAACATCAACCTTTTAAGTGTTTCTTGTCTTGCATTTAAAAGGATTGCAAAAGTACAATTATTTATTGAAAATCAAAACATTAAGAAACGAATTACTCAGCTTTTATTTTCTCTGAATAAAATCCGCGAGAAAGACTAGTGCTATCTCTAAGTTGGGGCTTAAATCCTGTTTGATTTAATAAGAATTCCACCTGCTGTTTGTTTACACAAGGCAGCCTACAATCTCCGTTACTCCAAATATAAATAGGATTTACAGGTGAATAATACCACATGTTCCCTGTTTTTTGAAGCTCATAATCATTGGCTAATGAAGAATTTGACGCAGGCACTATGATGTTTTTAAACTGAAAGGTCTGTGAAGATATTTCATAAGATTTTTCAGATAAACTACTACTGGAAAAAGGCACAATAATGAATAGAAAGCCTACCACCTGAAAACCCACTAGAAGCGAATAGTTGTAACGGGTAGCCAAAGGATTGACAGCCAAACCATAAAGCCCAAAAAACATAAGGTAATGCAAGGTAAATCTATATTGTGGTGAAGTAAAAGCAATAAAAAAAATTTGAATTAAAAACGATACATAAATCCACCAGATTGAAGCTGGAGAGCTTGATTTTTTTAAATAAAGAGGAATTAAAAAAACACCTAATAAAATAAGAATGTTAAAAAACAGACTTATCTTTGAGTAATTAAGCCATTCAAATATTAAATCTAAAATAGAAGATGATTCTATGACTGAACTTGAAGCAAAAAACTCTAAAAGCCTTTCTTTACTCAAGAAAAACTCAAATAACTCCCTTGGTACTTTATAATTACTACTAAAGAGCTCGTTTAAAAATGGAGATGGATAAAGCGGATAACCCGAAATTATAAGGTTTTTAGCTAACCAAATCACTGCAAAAAAAGAAGTAATAACAAAGGATGTTATCCATAGAGTCTTCGGCTTTCTTTTTAATTTTATAAAGCTAATCACAGGAAAAACAAGCAAACCTAAAGCGGTAACTTTCACAAGAAATGCCGCAAAAAACAAAAGAAGCAATAAGTAAAAACTATTGATTGTAGGTCTAGAATACGACTTTAGAAACAAGTAAAACATGAGAAGTCCAAGACTAAAAACCCCAAAATCGGGAGAAGGGACAATAGTAAACTCTAGAAGCAGAACATTGAAAAGAGGTAACAACATCAAAAAATTAAAGCTTTTTGTTTTTAAGTTTAATTGCTGCAATGCATAAAAATTCATTATTAATAAAATAAAGCTCCCTAAATCATTAAAATCTATATCCAAAAAATGAAAATTAAAGGCTGCTTGAAGGACGTGCCAACCGCTGGTTTGACCAAAAAACAGATGTAAATTGGCCAAACCTTTTACAAAGCCATATTCATTGAGCCAATGTATGGTTTGTAAGTAATAGGTCTCATTGTCTAATAAACTTCCTGGTGAAGCACTTTTTGTTAGGATTAAAAGAAAAATAAAAATGAATAAGACTTTGCTATGTAAAGTGAATCTCTTGAAAACACTTAAGCCTTCTTTATAAGTAAGAAGTACTCGTTTATAAAAAAAAAGGCTTATAACACAATTGAAAGTTAAAAGTAGTACATGGAAAAAAACACCAAACCCTCCTACAAAAGCCCAAAGATGAGTAAAGGTTAATAAAAAAAATAAACCAAGTAAAAGCTTGAGGAAAGGATTACTAGAGTGCAATTTCAAAAAAACATCCGTTAATATCCCAAAATTTACAAGCGTAAATAGAATGTAAAGCCATGAAATTAAAACGAATAGCATGTGTATTGAGTATTAAGGCATATGAGACGAAACTTAGGTATTATTGATCAATTTCTACTTCTTTTATAAGCGTTGCATTTTCGCCTAGAATGATTCCTCCACCTAAATTTTTGGCAATATAAAACGTAACTTGAGCTCCAAAAAGAAAAATCACCACTGAATAATAAATCCAAATCAATAAAATAACCAATGAACCAGCAGCTCCATAGGTTGAACTTAAATCGCTTGTACCAATATATATACCTATTAAATATTTTCCTATTATAAAAAGTAATGCGGTCACTATAGCACCTGCCCAGGTATCTTTCCACTTTACTTTTGCATCCGGCAAAATTCTGTACATCAACGCAAATATAACTACCAAAATCAATTGAGAAGT
>PXBV01000045.1 GCA_003565575.1 Psychroflexus sp.
AGCTTGCTGAAATCCTTCTGTTGAAATGCTAGCTTTTTCTTGAGATGTTTCAGGATAAGTACCAACGAAAATGGGTTGTGTTTTACTACCTGAAACTCCCTTAAATTCAAGAGGAGTTTCAAATTTTTCTCCAGCAGCTAAGTAAATTCTATCGCCTGGATTTAATGAAATGTGTTGAAGTTGCTCCAAAGATTGAAATGCATGTTCAGGAGAAGTTCCTAAGTTAGAATCATCTCCGTTTTTAGGATGAAAGTAATACGCATTTGTGATTTCATTTTTTTCACATGAAATCAAGAAAATAGTAAACAAAGCTAGGAGCAATCCTCTAGTATTCTTCCACATCGTCATATCGGTCTGGGTTTAATTCGGTATATTCTTTATCCTGAAGTAAACCCAAAAAGGCAGGAGGGATGTTGTCTTCATCCCAAGCTTTGAAGGCTTCTTCAAGGTTTTTCATCTGGATCGTTTCATTTATATTGAATTTTTCTGAAACATCTTCAGATAAATTAAACAGTTTTTGTGTTCCGTCTTTTTCTTGAATCAACTTAAGATCTCCGTACCTTATGGCATAAGATCCTGCATCTACTTTTTTCCAGAAAAGGCTATCATGTGGCTTTTCTATATTTCCTTCTTCTAAAAAGGGCAACAGATTTTTTCCATCTAGTTCATTTTTAGGTTTTACCTGTGCTATGCTGACGGCTGTAGCGAAAATATCCAACGAAATAATGGGGTGTTCATATACTTTTCCAGCGGGAATTGCACCTTTCCATTGCATGGCAAAAGGTACGCGAATACCACCTTCATAAAGCGAACTTTTTCCTGCTCTCAGTTTTCCGTTGTTGGCGCTATGTTGCAAGGCTCCTCCATTATCAGACAAAAAGACAATCAGAGTATTTTCTTCTATATTCAAGTTGCGCAAAGTTTTCAAGATTTCTCCAACCCCATCATCTACAGCGCTCACCATGGCTGCATAGGTTTTTCGTTTGTTATCTTTGATGTTTGGATAACGGGACAAATACTTTTCTGTTGCTTGCAAGGGGGCATGAGGCGCATTGTAAGCTAAATACATAAAGAAGGGGTTATCTTTATTTCTATCAATAAAATTTACAGCTTCACGAGATAAGGCATCGGTCAAGTATTCGGTTTCTTCAACGCGTCGGTCATTTTTTAGCAGTTTGGTATTGTAGGCATCAAATTGAGATTTTACTTCAGAAATATCATTTAATGTATATTCCTCAGGAAAATACTTATGCCCTCCTGATAAAAACCCAAAAAACTCATCAAATCCGCGATTCAAAGGTCGTTGACTTGCATGTGCTCCCAAGTGCCATTTACCTATGGCCATAGTTTTGTAATCGGCAATTTTCAGGGCTTCTGCCATGGTTTGCTCGCTTAAAGGTAAACCCGATAGGCTATCTTTTGGCGTAAATAAAGGATTTCGGCTAAACCCAAATCGGTCTTGATAGCGACCCGTAATCAACCCTGCCCGACTTGGCCCGCACACCGCATAAGTCACATAAGCATTGGTGAACTTTACCCCATTGTTTGCTATTTCATCTAAATAGGGTGTTTGTATATCTGTACTGCCATTAAAGCCTACATCTTGGTAGCCCAAATCATCGGTTACAATAAGTATGATATTGGGGGACTTTTTTTGTAAATTAACGATAGATTTTTGCTCTTTACAACTTAAAAGAAGCATCACTAAATATAAATAAATTATTAGTTTTAGTTTCATTTTTAAAAGTTTATGGTGTGTCAAGTTTAAACCTTACAAAATCATCATTTACACATAATACATTGTGGAGCGAAGTTGTAAACTTCGCACAGCACTAATATTGATTAACAAAGGCCAGCGAAGCTTAGAACTTTACAATTGAATCATATTTTTCTTTTTTTTAAAACATCAATCCGTGTATAATAAATCTCATACTGACTAATAAGCGTAGTCTTAGGCAGTTACTATTCGCCTGTATGTTTATCACCTTCCAAAGCTAGGTTTATCCAATAGTTACAAGAATTTCCTAAAAATGGAAATTCACGTAAAGAAATGTCGATTTTTATTACAAAATTTTTGTACGAAACACTAATTGACTGAAGAAAAACAAAAACTTCTATACAAACTCACGAGTTTATAGTCCTCACAGATTTTTAAAAACCCGTGAGGACTAGTTATAATGCAATGCATTATTGAAACTCCAGAATAAAACTAATATTTATTTCAATGGCGAAATCTTATATTCAAAAGTCATGTCTTTTGCCTTAATTCGGTATTGCGGTAACGGCAATGCATTCCAACTGTTTATACCTCCCACGCCCATTTGTTCATGGTCAATATTGATATTGATGAGGTCTCGCTTTTTAATATCTGTAGTATGACGTTGTTGCTTGGTTTTACCTGCATCAAAATCGGAGTTATATTGATGGTGAGCACTGAACCCAAAATACGCTGGGGCTGTAATTTTGATTCCTTTTCCTGCATCATTGGTTAAACTTAACCATCGATTTTCAGTTTTATAGCCATTTTCTTGCGGTCTGATATAAGGAAAATAAAGGTCTTCTACAGTAGCCGTGTAATGTCCTACCAAAGCCGATGTATTTCTGTCTTGGTAATTTTCATGTGGTCCTCTACCTAGCCAATCGACTTGGTTGTATTCATCTGCCACAATCAAATTACTACCAAATCTAGGTAACATAGGAAGTTCTTTATCTACGTTTTTCAACTCAGTTTTTACTTCAATAGCACCCCTTGAATCTATTTGATACTGAATAGCTAGCTTTGCTTCATTGGCTGCGCTTAGTTCGAACATTGAATTTACGATTACCTTACCCTCGTTTTCTTCGTGGGTAAAGGATGTCAATTCTTGTTTTTCTGTAACTTCTTTCCATACACCGAGTTTTTCTGGCATTTCAAAACCAAAATCATTATCGGTAGTAGCTCGCCAAAAATTA
Organism: Psychroflexus sp.; assembly: GCA_003565575.1. Taxonomy (GTDB): domain Bacteria; phylum Bacteroidota; class Bacteroidia; order Flavobacteriales; family Flavobacteriaceae; genus Psychroflexus. The sequence goes on from PXBV01000045.1 coordinate 2,953, forward strand.
GCAGAAATACCTTCTTTGATTATATTTCCATTTCCATAATCTAAAATGCTTAACTTTCCTGAAGCTGAATCAAATGTAATATTGAAGTTTGAATTGCTTAGGTTTAAATTTTCTCCTTTATTTTCTACTGAAATTGATCCTCCTTCGTTTGAATTTTTTGTAAAAAAGGTTCCTTTTTGTAATTCAAATTGTTCATAAGCCAATTCTTCTCCTATTTTTAGTAAAGGCATTTCTACTGCTGTAGAAGCATATAGATTCAAATGATAATCACTAGTATCAGAGTCTAAGGCTGGCAAAGAAATCTTTAGTGTTTCAGTTGCATAAGGTTCAATATTAAGCTGAGGAAGTTCGCCTTCGGCTACTACTTTGCCGTTTTCAAGCAACTCCCAAGTGAAATTAAATTTATTCAGGTTAATAAAATCATATTTGTTTTTTATTTCTACTTCTCCCGTGTTTGGATTGTTTAATGTAAACCCGATATTTTGATGTACTTTTTTCACCTCATAAAGTGCAGGATGTGCACCACGGTCTGGGTCCACAATACCATTGAGGCAGAAGTTTTCATCGTTTTGGAAGTCAAATCCTCCTAAATCTCCACCATAAGCCCAAAACTCTTCTCCATCTTCGTTGGTAGTTTTTAGACCCTGGTCTACCCAATCCCAAATAAAACCACCTTGCATGGTAGGATAAGCTTCCATCACATCCCAATAATCTTGAAAATTGCCAACACTATTGCCCATGGCATGAGCATATTCGCATAAAATTAATGGTCTATCTCCTCCGTTTTCAACATATTTTTTCATTTGTCCAAAATTCCAGTACATCGGCGCTTGGATGTCTGTATTGTCATCGTTACCTGCTTCTTCATACTGTACAGGTCTTGTGGAATCTTTGTCTTTTAACCATGCATAAGTTGACTTAAAGTTTTCACCATTCCCAGCTTCATTTCCTAAGGACCAAATAATAACAGACGGATAATTTTTGTCGCGTTCAAACATACGGATAGTTCTATCCAAATGGGCAGCTTCCCATTCCGGCAAATAGGCAGGATGGTTGTCAATCATCTCTGGTTTTTTTTCAATTTGATACGTCACACCCATGCCGTGAGTTTCGATGTTGGCTTCATCTACCACATAAAAACCATATTTATCTGCTAACCT
>PXBV01000094.1 GCA_003565575.1 Psychroflexus sp.
CCATCGGCTCTTGGCTCTAAAGCCTCAAAGGAATCAATTTCAGTTTGTTCTGGTGATGCATCTGTTCTTCCGGGATAAAAAGGAATGTTTAATTCATATCCATTCGCTTTTGCTGCATTTTCTACTGCAGCATTACCTCCTAAAACAATTAGGTCTGCCATAGATACTTTTTTATTTCCTTTTTGAGATGTATTAAATTCAGTTTGAATTCTATCAAAAACACTAAGAGCTTTTAAGAGTTGGTCTGGATTATTCACCTCCCAGTCTTTTTGGGGTTCTAAACGAATGTGCGCTCCATTGGCTCCTCCTCTTTTATCAGAATCTCTGTATGTTGAAGCTGATGCCCATGCGGTAAATACTAACTCTGAAATAGTCAATTCAGAATCTAAGAGTTTTGATTTTAAAGCTTTTATATCTTCATCGTTAATTAATTCGTGATCCACTTTTGGAACAGGATCCTGCCAGTTGAATTGCTTTTTTGGAACGTCTGACCCCAAGTAACGCTCAATAGGCCCCATATCTCGGTGCATCAACTTGAACCAGGCTTTGGAGTAAGCTTCTGCAAACTCTTCCGGATTCTCAAGAAAATGCCTAGAAATTTTCTCATAAGCAGGATCTTCTTTCAGTGCTAAATCTGTGGTTAACATAAATGGTGCATGTTTCTTTTTTGGATCATGTGCATCTGGAATAGTTCCTGCTCCTGCGTTATCTTTCGGTTTCCATTGGTGAGCTCCAGCTGGACTTTTAGTCAACTCCCAGTCGTACTTAAATAAGTTTTCAAAATACTTATGACTCCACTGTGTTGGCGTATCAGTCCATGCTCCTTCTAGTCCACTGGTGATAGTGTCTTCTCCTTTTCCAGTTTTGTAGTTATTTTTCCAACCCATGCTTTGCATTTCAATGGGAGCTCCTGCAGGTTCTGCTTCTACATACTCAGTATCACTTGCAGCACCGTGAGTCTTTCCAAAGGTATGTCCGCCAGCTATAAGCGCTACGGTTTCATAATCATTCATCGCCATACGCCCAAAAGTAACACGGATATCGTGTGCTGCTCCTAGCGGGTCTGGTTTCCCATTAGGCCCTTCAGGGTTGACATAAATCAATCCCATGTGTGAGGCTGCTAGCGGGTTTTCAAGCTCACCATCTTCGTAACGCGCTTGATTATCTAGCCATTCTTTTTCTGCACCCCAGTAAACGTCTTCTTCGGTTTGCCAGATGTCTTCTCTACCTCCACCAAAACCTTGCATTTTAAGACCCATAGATTCATGAGCCACATTACCAGTCAATACAATGAGGTCACCCCAAGATAGTTTTTTACCGTATTTTTTCTTAATTGGCCAAAGCAGAAGCCGAGCTTTATCCAGGTTGGCATTATCTGGCCAAGAGTTGAGTGGCGCAAAACGTTGTGATCCAGAGCCAGTACCTCCACGTCCATCTTGAATCCTGTAAGTTCCCGCCGCATGCCATGCCATTCTAATAAAAAATGGACCATAATGGCCATAATCTGCTGGCCACCAATCTTGACTTGTGGTCATCAATTCTTCTATATCTTTTTTGACCGCTTCTAGATCTAAAGACTTAAATTCTTCAGCATAATTAAAATCTTCACCCATTGGATTCGCTTTGGCAGAATTTTGCCTAAGAATATTTAAGTTAAGAGAGTTAGGCCACCAATCTTTGGTATCATAACCACTACCAGCAGCACCTTTGGTATCTCCATTAAGAAACGGACATTTACTTGAGGATGCATTAACATCCCAAGATTTATTTTGATTTGAATCTTTTGTTGGTTCCATAGCGTAAGTTTTAAAATGAATGATAAAGAAAATGAATTACAAAATAACAAAACTATAGTTTAAATCTATTTTAATAATCAAACTATAAGATTTTATTATTCTTATATATTAATATAGTTATTTTTTCTGATTCTGTTTACGAATTTCACCAGTAAAAACTATTCGTATTGTATTTTAAGTTAAGTTTAAGCATATAATTCAATATTTTAATTAAAAAAATCAAAGTTGAGTAGATATAGATTATAAATGAAACAATTGCTTTATTTTTACTGAAATTTATTTCGATGAAAAGCATTAGCAAGCTTATACTTTGGGTTATTGGGATTTTGTTTCTTTTGGTTGTTGGTTTATATGTAACTGGTCATGCATATATTTTTAAAGGTATTCGCGTCGTTTACATGACTGGTCACGACACCGCCTTTATAGACGATTATCCTTATTTTGATAACCGAAGTATTGAGAATGGAACTCCAGAGCCACTTCCAAAACATCAAGATTACAACACCACTAAAATTCCACAAGAACTTCAAGAAACTCACGAAAAATATGGAACAATAGCCTTTTTAATTTTCAAAGATGGTATGTTATGGCACGAAGATTATGCAGAAGGTTATGGGCCAGAATCGCATACCAATTCCTTTTCCATGGCCAAAAGCATCACTACTTTACTTCTAGGCAAAGCTATAGAAGAAGGCTTTATAGAAAGTTTAGACCAAAAAGTGGTAGACTTTTTTCCCGAATTAAAAGGCGAGTTTGCCAGTCAACTAACCGTTGGAGATTTGTCATCGATGGCCTCCGGCCTCAATTGGGATGAAAACTATTATTCGCCTTTTTCGATAACCGCTCAAGCCTACTATAAAAAAGACATCAGAGATTTAATATTGAATTTATCTATAGACGAAAAGCCTGGACAAGAGTTTAACTACCTTAGCGGCAATACCCAATTACTAGGAATGGTAATCGAAAAAGCTACTGGTCAACCTCTTTCCAGCTACCTGAGTGAGAAGTTCTGGAAACCCATGGGCATGGAAAACCACGCCTACTGGCAGCTAGACAGCGAAGAAAGTGGCATGGAAAAAGCTTACTGTTGTATTGCATCCAATGCTAGAGATTTCGCTAAAATAGGACTTCTAGTCCTGAATAGAGGGCAATGGAACCGAAAGCCATTACTAAGCGAAACCTTTGTAGAAAAAGCCATATCTCCACGCTTTGAAGACAGTCCAGAATACGGCTATGGGTTTTGGCTGGAAGAAATGAACGAAAGGCCTTTTTTTGTCATGCAAGGCATCTTAGGGCAATATGTAGTTGGAGATCCTGAAGAAAATATTTTGATTGTTCGCCTGGGACACGAAAGGGAATCTAAATCCAGTGATACTGTTTTCCCCGCTGATTTTTATGAATACTTAAATGGTGCTTATAAAATGATAAGGGAAGGCGCTTAAATTCAGGTTATAAAATTTACTTTTTCTGGTTCTGATTCACCAAATCCATCAAATCCACATCGTTTCCTAACAGGACTTCTTTGGAATTGATTCTACCAGCTGGGGTATCGTTTTCTAATTTTAAAACACCACGAGGACACACCGACGCACAAATGCCACAACCCACACATGAAGATCTTACGATGTTTTCGCCTTTTTGGGCGTAGGCTCTTACATCGATGCCCATTTCGCAATAAGTAGAGCAGTTTCCGCAGGAAATGCATTGTCCGCCGTTGGTAGTGATTCTAAATTTCGAAAACAAGCGCTGCTGAAAGCCCAAAATCGCCGCCATTGGGCAACCAAATCGGCACCAGACGCGGTTACCAAAAATGGGATAAAAGCCTACTCCAACCACTCCAGAAAATACAGCCCCAACCGCAAAACCATAGGTAGACCGTAAGGTTTCAGCTTCAAAGAGAAAAATGTTCCCGCTGATCCCTGTGAAATGTAAACCAATCAAAGCTAGAATCAACACAAAAAAACCAATGGCGGCGTATTTGGCGTCATTTTGCAATTGCTCCCGTTTATAAATCATCACCCAGGCAAAAACTAACGTAAGTAAACTAGCTACACTTATCAAAAAAGCAGTTCCAGATAACCAGTAGTCGTCATATCTCAAGTAAGAGTGTACCACTGCCGTTGTTGAAATCACTACAAAAACAACTACCGCATGCACCAACCATCGCTCCAATTTCCAAGCGTTTTGAGATTTGTCGCTCAGATGGCGAAACGGATCGCCAGCGGTTTCTGCCAGACCTCCGCAACCACACACCCACGAGCAGTACCAGCGTTTGCCGTATTTATAAGTAAGGATGGGTGTAATGACCAAAATGG
>PXBV01000026.1 GCA_003565575.1 Psychroflexus sp.
ATATTATCATCATCACTACAGGCATTTACTGCTATAATCGCAATAAAAAGCATCATAAATTTTAAAGCATTTGTTTTCATGATTTTATAATTTTATATTAATAGCCTGGGTTTTGTGTTAAATTTTGGTTGGTAGCTAAACTTGCTACTGGTATTGGATAAATTGCTCTAAAGCCATCTACAGAAGTTCCAGCAGCTGGTCCTCCTTTGTAGGCCCAGATGTATTGGTTGCCTGTATAAAATCCAAAACGGATAAGATCTTGTCTTCTGTGGCTTTCCCAATAAAGTTCTCTGGCTCGTTCTTCAATAAGAAAATTAAGTGTGAGTTCTCCAGCTGATATGTTTCCTGAATTATTTCCAAAAGCTCTTTCTCTTAGGGCGTTTATATAACCAAGAGCTGTAGTAGCATCTCCACCACCACCTCTCAGGTGAGCTTCTGCGTACATTAGGTAAACATCTGCTAGTCTAAACATAGGGAAGTCTGTGTCTGTAAATGTTCTATCTGCTCCAAAGCCTCCAGTTGAGGTTCTATTGGAATATTTTGTAATGATATAGCCTGTGTTGGCATTTGGAATATCAATACTAGCAGTTCTATTTTCAGTAATAAGCGTGTTTCGCTCATCATTTTCAAACAATGTATTGTTTAAAAATAAGTTGGCAAATTCAGGTCTTACTCTAAATAAGCCTCCAAAGCCACCTGGATTTACACCAAGGCTTTCTCCATTTTGCTCTTGTGCACCAACTTGACCTTGAATTAAAATGGTGGTTCCTCCAAAGTTTTGCGTGGTTTGTCCATCATTTGTTACTGGAAAGATGATTTCGTTTTGTGCACCGTTAGTGTCATTATCTGCCATAAAATTGAAAAGATAGTTATCTGTTAAGCTATAACTGGCATTAATAACATCTTCACATCTAGAAAGTGCTTCGGTATACCTTGGCGTTCCTGTGTACACTTCAGAGTTTAAATAAATTTTTGCTAAAATAGTGTTGACCACTCCTTGGTCAATTCTCCCATACTCACCCGTATTTCCAGGTGGTAAATCATCTAAAGCTTCAAGCAGAAGGTTTTCTACTAAAGTGAATAATTCTACTCTAGATAATTCTTCACCTTGAATGAAACCTACTTCCATAGTTTCGTCGTAGAACGGAGCTTTTCCAAACAGGTCCATCAGGTGATAATAAGAAAGTGCTTTTAAAGTCTTTGCTTCTGCTCTATAGGTAGTGATTTCACTAGAGCTTATACCTCTGCTTTGTAGTAATTCTGGGGTGGATTGTCTTAAAAATTCGTTGGATAGAGCAACCGAAAACATAGCTCTAGAGAAAACTCCTCTTAGTAATACATTTTCAGCTGAGGCTGTATTTCTTTGAACTCCTCTCAGGCCTGGATCATTTTCAAACGTCCAAATCACTTCATCTGTGGCTAAATTTTGTAAATTGAACAGCCCTCTCATATATTGACCAGTTCCAGCATCTAAGCCACCGATGTTTGTGCCACCAGGATCTGTAATGGAAGATAGAGATAAGTTAGCGTACACTCCAGCCAAAGCTTGTTTGTAGGCTTCCTCTGAGGTGTAAATTTCATCTGCAAGCGTAATGTTAGGGTCTCGTAATTCTACATCCAAATCAGACTCACAAGAGGCTAATAGCCATGATCCTATTAGCGTGATTACTATATAGTGTTTTAGTTTCATAAGTTGATTTTTTAAAAATTATAATTAACACCTAGGAGGTAGGTTCTACCTCTAGGATAAATTGTATTATCTATACCAAACGTTCCAAGTTCTGGGTCCACACCAGAATAGTTGGTGATAACAAAAGCGTTTTGTAATCCCATCCAAAACCTTAAACTTGTACTTTCTCTATTGAAATTTCTAAGTGTATATCCCAAGGTAATATTGTCCATTCTTAAGAAAGATGCATCTTCTAAGAAATAATCAGACAAAATAACATCTGGAGTTCTTGCAAAGTTAGTTTCAAGTACTTGAGTAGGCAGGTTATTAGGCACTGCTAAATCCAAGTTGCCTAACTGAGCTCTAGAAGAGTTGACATTATTGTAAATTTCATTTCCAAAGCTTGCTCTCAGGTTAAAATTAAAGTCAAAATTCTTGTATGTTAAATTAGACTGGAAACCCATTAAAAGATTGGCTTGGCCGTTTCCAGCAATGTAGCGGTCTCTGTCATCAATAATTCCATCTCCATTTAGGTCTGCGTAAGCCCCTTCTATGGGTTGCCCCGCTTGATCGTATAATTGAGCGTAGGTAAAAAATGAATTTGGCCATGCGCCTTCTCTTTGGACTTGAATAGTATTTCCTGTTCCTCCAGAAATACCACCAACTAAGATGTCTTGTCCAAAGGCAAGGTTGGTGATTTCTCTATCGATAGCGGTCACATTGTAATTCACATTCCAGTTTAGGTCATCTTTCCTTACCACATTATAATCTAAATTTACTTCCACACCTTTAGACACAAATTGACCTATATTTTGAAAACCTTGGTTTGAGAAGTTGGCTCCGTCTGCAACAGGTACATCAGATAGAAGGTCATCTGCTGTTCTTTCAAATAGATCTACAGATCCAGAAAGTCTATTATTGAATAGAGAAAAATCTACCCCTAAGTTAATTTCTGTCAAGATTTCCCAGCTTATGTCTGGGTTGGTGTATAGGGGTTGAAAAGGTATAATTGGATTACCAAATCGGTAACGCTGATTGGACAATCCAGTCTGGTAACGTCTTAAATAGTCTGAGGTAGAAGGCACATCTTGTTGCCCAAGTTTTCCCCATCCAGCTCTTATCTTTAAGCTATTGATGACTGTATTATCCCTTAAGAAATCCTCTTCACTTATTTGCCAAGCCCCAGAAACCGATGGGAAATATTCAAATCTGTTTTCTGGAGCAAATTTTGATACACCATCTCTACGTAAAGAACCATTTATAAAGTATTTTTCTTTATAACTGAAGTTGGCTCTTCCAAAATAACCAATTAAAACGACATCATCTGCAACGCTTGTTAAAGGATCCTGTGCATTTGGGTCTAGAGTTTCATTAGTTGTAAAACGTTCAGATTCAAATTTTTGGTAAGAATATCCTGCTGTCATCTTAAATCCAAAGTCACCAAAAGTATTCTCGTACACAAAGTAAGAGTCTGCAGAGGTATTTATTCTAGTTTGGGAATAGCGAGAGTCATTTCCAATAAACTCACCTTGTTCTGCATTTACTCCTAACGCACTTTCTCGTGGTCTTGTAAAAGATCCATTACTATCCGTTCTATCATAACCAAGATTGGTCACCAATCTCAGTTCTGGTAAAAAATGAAATTTATAATCTAAATTTAAATTCCCAAAGAAACGGTCTGCATTACTTACATTAGTAGTTTGTAAAAGTTGCGCAACAGGGTTTCTAGGCACATTGGAAGAGGCAGAGCCATCATTATCTTGAAATTCAAAAAAGCCACCGTAAGGAGAGCCAGGACTTCGCACTGGTTGAGTTGGGTCAAAAGTAATAGCGTTTCCTTCTACACCATCTGCAAATCTGTTATCTTCATTACTATAGTTGGCGTTCAATCCTACTTTAAGGTGATTTTCAAATAACCTTGGATTTAAAGATACAGATGCCGTGGTTCTGTCAAATTTTGAGGTTTCTCTCAATCCTTGTTGATCTGATCTGTTTAAAGAAACCCGCGCAGGAATCTTTCCAAATAAAGCCCCTCTTGCACTAAAATTAATGTCTGATGATAAAGCCTGTCTGTAGATTTCTTCTTGCCAATTGGTATTAGCGTTTCCTAGTTCATTGAGACGTCCAGGAAAGTTTTCACTGACTAAGGTTCTAAATTGATCAGCATTTAAAACATCAATAGTGTTATCTATTGTTGTAATGTTTTGCTGCACATCTAAGCTAATGCTTAAATCACCTCTACCTTTTTTGGTATTGATAATGATAACCCCATTAGAACCTCGGATACCGTAAATCGCAGCTGCGGAAGCGTCTTTAAGTACCGAAAACGATTCGATATCATTTGGGTTGATACTAGATAAGATAGAACGTGTACCATCAGCAGTGGTATTGTCTAGAGGTAATCCATCTAAAACAATTAAT
>PXBV01000328.1 GCA_003565575.1 Psychroflexus sp.
ATCCCGAGGCATCTATTTATGGATAGTAGTTTTGAAGACCACGCCTATCAAGATAAAGCTTTCCCCATCGCTGCAGGACAAACGATTTCTCAACCCTATACAGTGGCTTTTCAGACCGAACTCCTCGAAGTGAAATCTGGAGATATGGTTTTAGAAGTTGGGACAGGTAGCGGCTACCAAGCCGCTGTGTTATGTGAGTTGGGTGCCAAAGTCTATACCATAGAACGCCAACAAAAACTCTACAAGAAAACTAAGAATTTTCTTCAGCAATTAGGCTATAGACCTAAGTTTATGAGTTTTGGCGATGGCTACAAAGGCTTGCCCGAATATGCCCCATTCGATAAAATCATCGTTACCGCTGGAGCTCCATTTATTCCAAAACCGCTGCTGTCTCAGCTGAAAGTTGGAGGGCGATTAGTGATTCCCGTTGGAGAGGATCCTCAAATTATGACCTTGCTCAAGAGAACCTCCTCTACAAAATTTCAGAAAGAAACTTTTGGAGAGTTTCGGTTTGTACCGTTATTAGAAGATAAAAATTAGATAGCTAATCAGTATCAAAAAAATGTTCATCTACTAGATTATTATAATTTATTGTCAGTATGTTACATGTTTTTTTCACGCCAAGACCGCTAAGATTTTCGCAAAGGACGCAAATTTATATATTGATGATTATTAGTAATTTGCGTTGCTTTGCGTTTTTTCTTTGCGAACCCTGTCTGCCCAACTGACACACAGGCAGGTTCGCGTGAAGTAATAATTTAATTTTCAATGTTTAAAATAGACTGATTAGTTACAAAATTAAAATTGATCTAGCAGTTTAATACCAAAGATGACAGCGCCATTTTGCCAGCCATCTTGATACGGTTTCACGTAATCTATTCTGAAAAACCTAAATTGTCCAAACCCCACATTATCCAAACCTGCCGAAAATTCAGAATACGGCTTGTTGCCATCTGTAAATAAACTTTTGGCACCCACTACCATATTAAAATTCAGCTGATTTATCAACGGAATTTTATTCAGAATAAAACCTTTGAAGTTGTGTTCAAGGTGCACATCGGCATAATCAGAATTCGTGGACAGTTCGTAATAGGGTAACAAATTGAATTGGTTGAGGTAGGTATTGGAAGTCCCAACTCTGGTTTGGTTGCCATTGAAATGTCTGTAATCTAAAAATGAAATGTGTTCAGCATTAAAAAACAAACCTCCATTCAAACTGTAACCCAACTCTCCAAAGCGAGAAAGTGTTTTGGTTTGTGTAAGTCTAGCTTTTACCAAATCATAATTAAAATCGCTAATGCTAGAAGCGAAGCCTTTTTCATAAATGAAAGTCAAGACAGGAAATCTCTCGCTATAGGTGTCGTACTTTCCGTTGGGCGTTAAGACATATTTTTGATCGAAGTTAATTTGTCCAGCAATGCTCGCTTTACCTATGTTATGAGATGGAAAAAGCAGAGAGCCAAATGCTTCTGGAGCCAGCGGATTATTGGCTGTAAAACCGCCATTTTTATGGCTTATGATGGGTGAATTAGTAGAATTAATCAAGGCACTTCTCCTTTCAAATCCCACGCTAGCACTCATCCTAAATCCATTAAAAACCTCTTGACTGTAAGTGGCTTTACCAAATGTTTTCTCGTAGAGCTTCAGGTAATTTCTTTCAAAAAATATAGAAGTAATTGTAGATAAACGCTCATTAATTGGATTGGTAGAATTGATTTCTTCTACTTTGGTTCCTCCAGAAAGAATCAAAAATGGTTTTGAAAAATTATTAAATTTTTTAGTGAATTGGCCGTAAACTCTAAGTTTATCTTCAGAGAATCCATAATCGAAAAAAGTACGAACTTCCCAGAAATTTCTGTAAGTGCCTGAGGTGTCTTTTTGTCTGAAATATAATTCAGACTTAATATTGTACCCTTGTACAGTGTTGTAATTGACATTGGTAAGTCCAGTAAACCCAGCTTCTTGATTGGTGGTTGAATTTTGCCAGGAATATCCAAAAATAGGATCGGTTATACTGAATTTATTTCTAACCCTATCTATAGAATCTTTATAGGGTTTTGAATTTTTGAGCGTTTGAATGCTGTCTTTAAACGTGTAATCTTTGAGCTCTAAACTCGTTAAAGGAACGGGTCTGTTTTTCTCCCAAAATAAACTGTCTTTGGTGTTGGCTGCTTTATCAAAAACGATAACGGCATTACTAAAATCCTTTTTGGTAAGCTCTGGTTTAAAATCGTAATTTTTGTACGAAGCTACAAAGTCTCCACCTCCAGAAATGCCAAATATTCCCCAGCTAAAGGAAATGTCTTGTGAGATGAGTACCCAAAATTCATTTTCTTCGCTATAACTGAAAGTTTGGTTGAGGTTGATTTCTTTCACCACTTCTAATTGAAGTGATTTTCCGGTGGTTTTCAACTCTACACCAAAGACTTCCCAAGTGTCTTCCAAAATATAAATATAGCCGCTAAAAACCGCGTCATTTGGTCGTTTGGGTATTACTTTAATCTTATTCACAAGAAATTTATCGCTATCGTAAAATGTCCCTACCAATTCGTAGTCGTAATAATTCATGGCAAAATTAGCGATAGGAGAAACCAGATTATTTCCCAAATTCAGCGTGTTTTCATAAACAGAAAAATTAAAATCTTCAGCAGAATTAAAACTAAAGCCTTGGTCATCTCCACTAACTTTGGAAGCAATGACGTTTTCTTTAAATTGATTTGGTGCTTTGTAGGCGATTTTAGATACCGTCTCGCTCAAATATACCACACCACTTCTTGTTGAATCCAAGCCACCACCCAAATCACCAATTTCCTGACCCAGAATTTTCTCTGGAGCATTTTGGATTTCCCAAAGGCCTTTTGAATAAAAATCAGCTTTGAATTCTTTGATTTTCGCTAGATTTTCTTTGCGTTGAGCAATCGCATTCCTAATGATAGCATAAGCTGGATCTTCGTTTTTGGTAATCACCACATCATCCAGACTCGTTACTTTTTCCATAAGCTGGACTTCCAGATAATTTTCATTTGCAGTAATGGTCTTATGTTCAGTTTCAAATCCTAAGAATTTAAACACCAAAATTTGTTCTTTGGATGCGTCTATGTTGATTTTGAATTCACCATTCGCATTGGTCGTTGTCCCGTTGAAGGTACCTTCTACATAAACGTTGACGTTTTGCAAGGGAGAATTTTCAGTGTCAGTTACTTTTCCAGTGATTTGTGACTGACTGAAAATTGAACATAACAAAAAGGAAAAGAGGAGTAGTTGGTTTTTCATTGAGATGGGCAAGAAGAAAATTAGGTATTGTAAGTTTTATTGATGCGGTTGAGTTTTCTTTTAGTATCGCGGTCTTTTATAGTTTCACGTTTGTCATGTAGTTTTTTACCTTTACATAAAGCGATTTGAAGTTTAGCAAAACCCCTATCGTTAAGAAACATTTTAAGTGGTATAATAGTAAGTCCTGTGTTTTTTACTTCTTTGTATAATTTTTTCAGTTCTTGTTTTTTCAGTAAAAGCTTTCTGGCATTCTTAGGTTTGTGGTTGAAATGGGTGGCATGAGAATATTCTTGAACATCCATATTGATTACAAATAATTCACCTTTATCATTAAACTCACAAAAACTTTCAGCAATAGTGGCTTTTCCTTCACGAATAGATTTAATTTCTGTGCCTGCTAAAACAATTCCTGCTGTATATTTGTCCAAAATTTCATATTGAAATCTTGCTTTTTTATTTTTTATATTGACTTTATTTTTTAGCATAAATATAATTCTTCTTGTTCAAAAATAAGACTTTTAACAGGATAGCATAGGCGGATTTTAAATGTTTATCAATAAATTATTATAGCATGAAATACCTTTTTGTAGCCTTAATTTTTGCATTGCTGAGTTGCCAACCTTCAGAAAAATCATTATCAGCCGCAGATGTTGTGGATAAAGCAATTGAGTATTCAGGTAAATCAAAGTTGACCCAAAATGAACTGGAATTCACATTTAGAGAATTTCGCTATAAAAGCACACCAACTTGTGAGGGGTTTCAGCTTGAGAGAACGTCTTTAAAAGAGCCTATTAGAGATG
>PXBV01000250.1 GCA_003565575.1 Psychroflexus sp.
CGTAGTCCATAGTATGAGTCATCCATAAGAAGTCAAACCAACGCCAATCCCGAAATCTTACCGTTTGGAATTTTCCGTCTTTCACAGAAATATAGGCTTTCAGTTCTTTATTCGCTTCATAAGAAACCACATAAGCTGGTAGAGGTTTTTTTCGATATTCATGATGTGCTCCTACTTCACTTATATATTCTATGGATTCTACATTAAGGCCATTTTTCATGTGGGTACTCGCTACGTGAAGTGCTTCTGTTTTAGTAATGCTATTTTTAGGCTTTCCGTCTAGGGCATTGTAAAGTTGTAAATTATTTACCCAATAGTAGGGCGTATTGTTAATATCTCTCAATTCTACTGAAAATATATCTTCCATTCCATCCAGCTCATTTAAACTGATGAGGTTTGAGAAAGCTTTAGGTTGGTAATCTAAATTCTTAAAATCATCTCCATGGATTTCATCTAAGTTAGTCCAGCTAAAATATAAACCGCTTACCGTCCATAGTATGAACTGAATGCCTAAAAACAAGCCTAAATACCTATGGGCTTTTCTTATTTTTAATTTAGTTTTTATGCTTATCATTTTAAACTTTGATAGATTAAATTCCAAATATCGGCATAAATCTTAAGCCAAAGGTCTGGGTGTATTCACAGCTAATTTAAACCATTTTTAAAATCAAAAAAGCTCCATCTAAGTGATTAACCTTAGAGAAGCTTTTTACAACTTTATGCTGAAAAAGTTTAAGCCTTAGCTTTAGCCTTTTCCTTAGCTTCTAGATTTCTTTCTATAACATGATCTGGACGAGACCATTTTGGCTTTTCACTAAGTGGCTTGTATTGAGATTCTTCTGCAGAAACCGATTGGGGCTGAGATTTTTTCTCAAAGGGTTTTTGTGGTTCCAATCCTAAAAGTTTAAACATTTCCATGTCCTCGTTCACGTCAGGGTTTGGTGTGGTCAACAGTTTATCCCCAGCAAAAATAGAGTTGGCTCCAGCAAAAAAGCACATCGCTTGTCCTTCTCTGCTCATATCTGTTCTTCCTGCAGAAAGTCTGACTTGTGTTTCTGGCATCACAATTCTGGTGGTGGCTACCATACGGACCATTTCCCAGATAGACACTTTTTGTTGCTCTTCCAGCGGGGTTCCTTCTACAGGCACCAAGGCATTAATCGGTGTAGATTCTGGCTGAGGATTCAAAGTAGCTAGCGCCACTAGCATGCCTGCTCTGTCTTCCAAAGATTCTCCCATGCCAATAATACCACCACTACATACGGTAACGTTACTTTTTCTGACGTTCCCAATGGTGTCTAACCTGTCTTGATACCCTCTTGTAGAAATAACTTCTTTATAATATTCTTCTGAAGAATCCAAGTTATGATTATAGGCATAAAGACCAGCTTCAGCAAGGCGTTGCGCTTGGTTTTCTGTTACCATTCCTAGTGTACAGCACACTTCCATGTCTAGTTTATTGATGGTTCTCACCATTTCCAAAACGTTATCAAACTCTTCTCCATCCTTCACATTTCTCCAGGCCGCACCCATACACACTCTAGAGCTTCCAGAGGCTTTTGCTCTCAAAGCTTGCGCTTTTACCTGAGAGACGCTCATCAAATCGTTACCTTCGATATCGGTATGGTATCTTGCCGCTTGAGGACAATACCCGCAATCTTCCGGACAGCCCCCTGTTTTGATTGATAATAGGGTAGAGACTTGGACTTTGTTAGGATCATGATGTTTTCTGTGCACCGTTGCTGCTTCATAGAGCAGCTCCATCATAGGTTTGTTATAAATCTCTAAAATTTCTGCCTTAGTCCAGTCGTTTCTTGTCATGGTATTTTATTTAATACTTCAAAAATAGAAAAAAGTAGGGGTATTCACTATGCAGATTTGAATTTGGTTCAAAATAAATCACTCATAGCATAAGGATACGAAGTATATCTATAAAATAGGTGTTAGATTACATGTTTTGAAACTTAGAAATATATTTTGCTAATTCATTCTTTTTCCATAATATTATACATTAATAAATTGTGTTAATTTATGATTGTTGAAATACCAATAATAGCAGGAATCATTGCTTCCTCTCTTCATGTTTTATCAGGGCCAGATCACTTGGCTGCAGTGACGCCTATGGCTATCGATGCGCAATCGAAAGTGTGGAGAATTGGTTTTTCATGGGGGTTTGGACATCTTGTAGGTATGCTGCTTATCGGTTTGTTATTTTTGTTATTTCAGGATGCCATTCCTGTTGAATCTATTTCAGAATACAGTGAGCAGTTAGTGGCTTTTGTACTTATAGGCATTGGTCTATGGTCACTTTATAAAATATTCTATCAGAAAAATAAATCTCGACCCCACTTAGCTATCTCAAAAGTTGTAAATACAAATGAAAAACAACATTCAGAGCTGAGTAAAGGAGGAATCCAAATTAAGAAAAATTATGCTTTTAGTATTGGTGTGCTCCATGGACTTGCTGGTGTAGCTCATTTTTTATTATTACTTCCAGCTCTTGGCTTTGTATCACAATTTGAAAGCTTACAATATATTTTAGGCTTTGCTTTTGGCACATTGATAGCCATGAGTGTCTATACCTATCTACTTGGAAAAATAAACAAGCGTAACCCCATTTTTTCACTTAAAACTCTACGAATTTTAGGAGGGGCTTTTGCTTTGGTTGTTGGAATTTATTGGTTGTATTTAAGTCTCTAATCGACCAATAATCAACCTATGGTTGCCCGTATCAGCAATAAATAACCTTTCTAAACTTGTGGTTATAGAAAAAGGCCAATAAAGACTTGTTTGGGTTCCTGCCAGATTTCCCTTATACTCACTACTTGTGTTAAAATCGGGTCTTCCTACAAGATAATCTGCTGGAGTATTGTTTTTAGTTGGAAGACTTTTAAAACCGAGAATTCTACTATTTCCTGTATCATTTACTAAGACCCCTTCTTTATAAAAACAAGCATCATAGGTCCAACTTAGTGTGTTGGCCTCTGGTTGCAATTTGAATTGATTCTGGCCACAGTCATCAAAACCTTTTTGACCTATGATACAGTGCGCTTTATCCTCAAAAGCTTGTTTCCAGTGCTTCCAGATCAGAACCCTATAAAATTGAGTGTCGGCTACAGCCATTTGCCCCTTGTCACTTATCTTAACTGAATATGGCCATATCGGCGCATCTGAAGCATAATCTCTATTATTAAAACCTGTTTTGCCAATA
Organism: Psychroflexus sp.; assembly: GCA_003565575.1. Lineage (GTDB taxonomy): Bacteria > Bacteroidota > Bacteroidia > Flavobacteriales > Flavobacteriaceae > Psychroflexus. The sequence continues at coordinate 3,212 of PXBV01000250.1, forward strand.
ATACCAGTTGCTTTTTCAAAATTTTGCTTAGGGATATTCTCATAATATAGTATTCTTCTATTACCAGTATCTGCTATCCATAAGCCTTTGCCATCAGAAAAAACACCGTAGGGCCAGTTTAAGCTGTTAGCCTTTGGAGATGATGCTTGGCCTTTTAGGTTGGGCGTGTTGCTTTCAAAATCTGCTTGTCCCAGTACCACATCAGCTGGCTGAGCATTTTGTGTTGGAATGCTATGCCATATCAATACCCTATGATTCCAGGCATCTGCTACAATCAAAATTTTACCATTAGTCCATATTCCTGATGGGTAATGTAAGGTGCTTGAGGTTACTTTATGATTTGCATTTCGACCACAGTCTGTAATGCCTTCTTGACCTAATATAACATCTGGATCTTCAAACTCTTTCGTGGGAATATGTTTCCAAATAAAGACTCTGTTTTGTCCGGTATCTGAAACCACCAACATGTTATCAGAAACAAAAACTCCTCTTGGAGCCAAAAAAGGCTTACGCTTTGCACCTTTAAAAACATAAGAATTGGTAAGGTGGCTTCCCAATGTTTTAAAATTCATAAGCTAGCATATTCTTGGTAATTGTTCCCCTGGTAACATGCTTATGACACGCTTGCCCCCTATAGAACTCTCCATGATAACTTGCTTAGGATGTTGCTCTACGACAGTGCCTATAATCTTGGCATTAGCTCCGTTTGTGTCGTTTTGTAACTCTTTGAGATATTCATCGGCAACCTCTTTGGCTATAAAGCTTAAGAATACACCCTCGTTGGCTACATATAGTGGGTCAAGCCCAAGAAGCTCACAAGCACTTTCTACTTGAGGGTCTATGGGTATATGGTTTTGAGAAATTTCAATACCTAAATGGGTTTGTTTTGCAACTTCATTGAGGACCGTAGCGACACCTCCTCGGGTTGGATCTGTTGTTAAATGAATTTGTGCACCAAACTTATCAATAAGGTTGATGAGAGTATGGTTCAAATTGGTGGTATCACTTTCTATTTGAGATTCGAATTCCAATCCTTCTCTAAGAGACATTATAGCCATACCGTGAGAAGCTATATGTCCACTTAGAATTATTTTATCTCCAGATTTCACGTTTTTGCTATGAATATTAGCTTTAGGGTGGATATTGCCAAGACCAGATGTATTTATAAAGATTTTGTCTCCTTTACCTTTTTCAACTACTTTAGTATCTCCTGTAACGATTTGCACTCCTGCGTTCTGACATGCCCATTTAATAGAGATTAAGAGTTCCCAAAACTCTGTCATTTTTAATCCTTCCTCTATGATAAAGCTCAGAGAAAGGTATTGTGGTGTGGCGCCACACATTGCTAAATCATTCACAGTGCCATTCACCGCAAGTTCACCAATATTGCCACCAGGGAAGAATATGGGTGATATTAAAAAACTGTCTGATGAAAAAGCTGTTTTACCTTTTAAGTTTAGAAATGCACCGTCATGACGCTGGTTTAGAATATCATTTTCAAGAATATCAAAAACACCACTATCCAAGAGTTTGTTGGTTAATACTCCTCCACTACCATGCCCTAGGGTAATAACGTCAAAATCTAATTTTGGCATTGGACATTGCAGTTGCATTTTTAAATAATCAGACTGGGACATAACTTTTGTTTTAATTATTCTTCTACCCTACCAGAAAAGTGATAATAAGCTGCACAAGCACCTTCGCTACTCACCATAGGAGCTCCAAGCGGGTTAGTTGGTTTGCAGGTTTTGCCAAACTGAGAGCATTCAAAAGGCTTTTTGATACCTTTCATAATTTGTCCAGAAATACAGTTTGAGTTTTCTTCTGCTTCTGGTATATCCACATTAAATTTTCGTAGAGCATCATATTCAGCATATTTTTCTTTTATGGCGTATCCACTTTGAGGAATCTTTCCAATGCCTCGCCAAACTTGATCTTGAGGCTCAAAAACCTCAAAAATCATGGCTTTAGCATCTGGATTCCCTTTTTCTTTTACAATCCTAGAATATTGATTTTCAACTGTATGCTTATTTTTTTCGAGCTGTCTTACTACCATCAAAATCCCTTGTAAGACATCTAAAGGTTCAAATCCTGTAACAACAATAGGAACTTTATATTTTGCAGATAAGGGGTGATATTCTGCATTGCCCATGATTGTACATACATGTCCTGCAGCTAAAAACCCGTCTATAGTGCTTTCTTTATCATTGATCACAGCTTCAATAGCTGGCGGAACCAAAACGTGTGATGCTAAGATTGAAAAGTTTTTTAGTTGCTTTCTATAAGCATGGACTACAGAAAGGGCGTTGGCGGGAGCCGTAGTTTCAAAACCTATAGCAAAAAAAACAACGTCTTTATCTGGATGGTCTTCGGCAATTTTTACAGCCTCTAGTGGAGAGTAAAGCACTCTCACATCAGCACCTCCTGCTTTAGCTTCCAAAAGGCTTTTACTAGACCCAGGTACTCGTAGCATATCCCCAAAAGAACATAGGATTACATTCTTATTGGAGGCTAGATAGACAGCTTTATCTATTAATCGAAGTGGGGTAACACATACAGGGCAACCTGGCCCATGTATCATATTGATGTGTTCTGGCAGCATCTCTATGATACCATTTTTTACTAAACTATGCGTTTGTCCTCCACAAACCTCCATAATAGACCATGCTTGAGAAGTGGCATTTTGAATTTCTTTAAGGTATCGTTTAGCAAGATCAGGATCTCTATATTCTGAGAGGTACTTCATCAGCTTGGCATTTTAGGTAAGTAGTCTTGAACATCATCAAGCTCTCCCAGCTCACCTATTTCTTCGAGGTACTTGAAGGTTTTTTGAGCTTCTTCTTCATCAACTTTACTAATGGCTACACCCACGTGTACAAGGACGTAATCGCCAATACTTGCTTCAGGAAGCATCTCAAGACTTGCTTCTTTAAAAATACCTCCAAAAGAGACTTTTGCCATTCTTACTGTATTGTTGTGTAAAAAATCAATACTATCTATTTTACCTGGAATTGCTAAACACATAATCTTAAATTATACAATGTTCATAATACATAAGCTGTCCAAATGAGATATTCTCATCATTGGTTGACAAGTTACGATTTATTTTTAAATATTTAGCTTCTTTTGAAGCTAATTCTGATAATATATTTACAAGTTCAGCATTTTGAAATACGCCACCACTACACGCTATAATTTTTATATCCTCAGCTTTACTTAGGTTAATGACAACCAGTGCTAGTGTGTATAAAAAGCTTGCTGCAAGTTTTGGTAAGTTGATCCCTTTTTCTTTTTCAGAAATCAAGTTGTCTAGAAGTAGGCTCCCCGAAATGCTTTCTGCTCCAGCTAGCAAATCTATGTAGCTTTTGCCTTTATAATCTGCTGCAACCCTTTCTAGAATCATACTGGCTTCTGCCTCGAATGTATTGAAATTGCAATCGAGTAATGCAGAGGCGGCGGCATCAAACAAGCGACCAATTGAAGATGTTTTTAGAGTATTGTTTTGTAGTATTTGATTATAGAGTTTCCACTCTACTTTAGAAAATTTTTCTTTACATTTTTCTTTTTTATCTAAGATACAAAATAAGCTGAGCCTAGGCTCCTTGGCCATTTTGTCTCCAGCTATCCAGTCAAAATAATCTAGGTGCGTTAGTCTTTTGATTTGTCTATCCTGATAGCAAAAAAACTCTCCACCCCAAATTTGATTATCCTCCCCTAGTCCAGTACCATCCCACACTACTCCTAATACTTTGTCTTTACTTTCAAACAAGCTATGCTCTCCCAAAACACTTGCAAAATGGGCTTTATGATGTTGAACATTCACTACGTCTGCCTTGTGAAATTCAGCCAATTCTTCGCCTAACATACTGCTTTGGTATTGAAGATTTGTATCTATAATAATTGTATCAGGTTTAGCTTCAAAAAGATTGAGGTAGCTATTTATAGAAGATTTATAGCGGCTAAAAACTTCATAAGCGTCTAAATCTCCAAAGTATTGTGATGTATAACATCTTGAGAGTAAGCCTAAAGTGAAGGTGCTTTTTAAATTTGAGCCCATAGCAAGTATGCACTTTCTGGTCTTTAGAGAAACACCTATATGACTTGGTGACATCCCTCTAGACCTTCTTAAAACAAGACGATTGTTTTGTGCATATTTCAAAACAGAATCATCTTGAGGATATTTAATCGGTAAGTTGTGATGTAGGACAATATCATATACGTCCTTCAACTGCTTAGCAACTTCATCGTTTTCAGCTATAATTGGAGATTTGTGAATATTAGCACTGGTGGCTACAAGTGGTGTCTTCAAGCTGTTACTCAATAGATAAAGCAACGCACTATTAGGAAGCATAACCCCAGTATGTTTGAGGTTGGGCGCAATACTACTTGTTGATAGTCTTGTGTGTTGAGTATTTTTAAGTAGGACAATAGGAGCTATACTACTTTGCAGAGCTTCTATTTCTTTTCTAGAACATCTAAATTCTTTTTTGACTTGCTCTATTGAAGGATAAAGTATTGCAAATGGCTTATTAGGGCGTTTTTTTTTAGCTCTTAGGTTTTGTATTGCTGTTTTAGTGTTGGCATCGCAGCATAGTAAATATCCGCTAGTGTTCTTGATAGCAAGAATAGCTCCTGCCGATAGATGTTTTTGTACTGTTTCTAAAATACCGCTAGTTGTTTTTCCTATGAGGTTATGATCATTATCATAAAGCTGAAGCTGAATACCACATGTACTACAACTATTGGTTTGAGAATGAAATCTTATGTCCTGTGGGTGGACATATTCTTTTGCGCATTTTGGACACATTTCAAAACTTGCTAAGCTAGTATGATGCCTTTCAAACGGGTAGTTTTGGGTGATGGCATATCTTGGGCCACAATGGACACATGTAGTAAAAGCATATTGATATCTCCTATTGTTAGGATCCAATATTTCAGATTTACAAGAATCACAAATTGCAAAATCTGGGGTAAGAGGAAGATTGAGTTGTGCGCCCTTTGCATTAGGCTTTATTCTAAAATCTTCATAATCTTCATAGGGCACTTCATGTAGAGACATTTGATCTATAACTGAGGCTTTTGGTGAATTGTTTTGAATGTCCTCTAAGAATTTTTCGATTGTAGCTTTGGTACACGTTGTGCTTATTAAAACGCCAGTATGATTATTATACACATGTCCTTTCAACTCAAGCTTTTGTGCTAAGTTGTAGATAAAAGGCCGAAATCCTACCCCTTGAACTTGGCCATTTATTTCGATTTTGTAGGTTTTCACTATTGAACCATACTTGCAGATTTGTGCTTTACCTTGTCCAGCAACCAATCGCACCATGCCTCTATACCTTCATCCGTTAGGGATGAAATCTGAATAACTTCTAGGTCATGATTTACTTCTCGAGCGTCCTTGGTCACTGCCTCTACGGAAAAAGGGAGGTATGGTAATAAGTCTGACTTAGATACAAGCATCATATCACTTGTTAAGAACATTCTAGGATATTTTTTTGGTTTATCATCTCCCTCTGTAGTTGCCATAAGAGTAACTCTGTAGTCTTCTCCTAAGTCAAAAGAAGCTGGACAAACAAGGTTGCCTACATTTTCTATAAACAAGAGGTCGATATTATCTAAGTCAAACTGGTCTAAGACTTGGTGCACCATTTGAGCTTCAATATGGCAAATTCCGCCTGTTACAATTTGCAGAGCCTGTATTCCTGTTTCTCTGATGCGTATAGCATCTCTTTCCGTTTCCAAATCACCAACCATAACGGCCATATTCAATTTCTTACTGAGTCGCTGTGCTGTTTTTTGCATTAGAGTGGTTTTACCACTTCCTGCAGAGGATGTGATATTGACCAGCAACGTATTAGACTCTGTCATTTTTTTTCTGATGATATCTGCAACATAGTCATTAGCCTTGAGTAAATTCAGGTTTGTGTTTTCACATTGTACCGTACCTCTTGCGGTTTTAGTTGATTTTTCTACACTCATAGTTTTAGTCTTTAAATTCTACTTTATGGATTAGCATTTCTTCACCTTGGATAATATTTTTGCTAGGAATATTACATTTTTCACATAAAAATCTATAGTTCTCTACATCTGTTATATGTCCACAATGTTCGCATTCAATCTTTATGCCTAAGGATTCGATGTGTAAATCTACGCAAGAGTAACTTGGGTTAGATAAATGAAAAGCTGAGTAGGCATTATGAAGTAGGCGAGGTTCTATATTGGACAGCACCCCTACTCTCACATGAATAGCATTGAGGCAGTCTAACTTTTCTTTGTCAAACTCCATTTCTAGAGTTTTAAATATACTATTTACGATAGAGGTTTCGTGCACTATAATAAAGTTTTTAAGGATTCTATTTTTTGTTCGTGAAAACGTACTTTGTCTAATATATTTTCGTCTGTTGTTAAGGTTTTTATTTCGTTGAGTTTATTGAGCATTTCCGTTATTTTTTTGTTTTCATCTGTAGTCGTTTCATTATGAAGCAACCAATACAATTCTATCTGGTTTATCAAAGTTGAAGCTCTTTCAAAAGGGTATAAACTAGTCGTTCTTATAGTTAGTGCATCTTTAAATAATTGCTGAGCCTTATCTAAATTATTATGCAATTTGGCCTCTGGAAAATTGATTAGTGCTGTGGCATAATTGTGAGCTATCATAGCGTAATCATAAGGAAATGATTCTTTATTAAAGTAAGATAAGGCCTCTTTAAAAGAAGAAGCACAAAACGCAGTCCACATAGGTTTTTCTTCTGGCGAAACGGGTATTTCTGAATAGATTAACGCCATATAATGGTGAATTTCAGCAAATTTTGCAGGGTGCAACTCTCTCTTAAAGACTTTAAGAGCATTTTGAAAAGCGTTGATGGCAGGTTTATAATATTGAGGTTGGCCGTTTTTACTCCAAGTATAAAGCAACATCGCCTTACGAAGACTCGCTTCACCAAGAAATTCTGTTATTTCTTCTTCTTTAAAATAAACTATAGCCTTATTGATGAGGTCTTTAGAGGTGCTAAATTTTTCCTGATAGTTTGCGATTTCTGAAGCCTCAATTAATAAAAGACCTGCTTGAATATGTAATTGTTTTCGTTCATAAAACTGAATGCCTTCTTCAAAACGTTTAAAAATCTCTTCTAATCTTTTAGTGTTGAATGGTATTGAAAGTTGATGCATTTGAGCTAGAGCCAACTGTATGCTCAAAGTATTTTTAGCTTCTTCAGATAATTGATCATTATAAGCTTCAGCTAAAATTTTTTCTGCTTCTACAAACAATTGAAGATCAATTAAAAAATTAGAAAAGTGCTTTGTAGTAAAAGCTTTTACCTCAATTTCCTTTTCGTTTGTTATAGCTTTAAAATATAACTGCTTTAGTTCCTCACTATTATGGTTAGACGTAGCGTTTCCATAATGTTTTACGATGCATTGGTTGTGTATTGAAGGGATTTTATAAAACTCTTTTTCAGTAATTTCATAAGCAAATTGAATTTTAGCAGCGGTTGATAATTCATGGTATAAAGCACTGTTTTCGTCCAAAAGCTCAAGTGCTTTCTGAGGGTTGTTTAAACCAAAAAAAATGTAGGCTAAAAGATGTTCTGAAGTGAAATTGTACTCGTTAAAAAGATATGGAGGCTGTGAATCATACCAATCGATAGGTTTGTGGATTTTACCATTCTCTACAAAAATAAAGGCGTCTTCATTATGAGCAGATTTTGATAAGGAGACAAGCTCATCAAGCCTATCAATACTATCTATGATGTTCTGTATGTCTTCGAAGTGGTTTTCAGATGTAGATATTGTAAGCATATTTTAATTTGATGTGGCTTTTTTTAATTTATTAAACATTTCTTGCATGAACTCTGCTTTACGATGCTGTTCGTTTAGAGTTTTATCTTTATGAGTTTTGTTTTTTCAACAAACTCATAAATCAAAGGCCCCTCTGTTACGTCTAAATTGTTATCAATAATCACCTCTCTGATATTTATAGTTTTATCTCCCTTTAGGTTTCTTGATTTAAGTAAGATTTGAGCATGATCTTTATACATTTTTATAAACCACTTACTGCTAATTGGAGTAATCAGTAATTGGTTATGCGTTTCTATAAAGGAGACATAAGCATACTCTATCTCATTCATAAATTTATTTACGAGTTGGTGATTTATCCAAATGTGATCTTTTTTGAATTCGATCATTTTAACTTACTTCATTTTGAAGTTCTTCCACTATTAAACCCACAACTTTGTCCCCAGCTTCTTTTATGGTAGAGGATAACTCAACTTCCAATTTTGTGTTTTCTACTGCTATTAAGTAAACACTGATATCCTCAGGGTATTCTTCTCTTAAAATCTTTTTAGCATAAGATAGAGCTTGATCCCACTTCATACTATGCAAAAACACCATAGGGTTTTCATCAGGCGCCCTCTCCAGTTCTTTAGCAGGTACTCTGTAGAGTGTGCCTTCTGGTTCGTTTGTATTAATTACTGCATCAACCATTATGATTTTAGAATGGCCTTTCAGTCCAAAAAGAACCTCAAAAGCAGAAGTCCCCATATCAAAAATACTGATGTCCTCTTCTTCTTTAATGCGTTTTTGGAGTTGTTCTATGACATATATTCCTACCGCATCATCACTTCTCACAGGATTTCCAAATCCCATTATAGCTGTTTTCATAGTTTTTCTTGATAAAATTCAATATAAAAAGCCTGCTAGTTTTAAACAAAATAACAGGCTTGTGTTTTATACTACTTTTTCTATTATAGCTTAAATCTTGATAGTTCTACTCCACTGTTTTCATCATGAGCATGTACTGTACAAACCATACATGAGTCAAATGAACGAGCTACTATACCCACTTCAACAGGATCTTTAGGATCTTCTATATCCGTGCCTTCAAGTGCAGATTCTATTGGTCCAGCATTACCTTCTGCGTCATTAGGTCCTACATTCCAAGTGGTTGGTGCCATGACTTGGTAATTCTTAATCACACCATCTTTAATCTCTATCCAGTGTGCCAAGGCTCCTCTGGAAGCTTCAGTAGCTCCAAAGCCTTTTCCATCTCTCTCTACAGGTTTTTTATAAAACTCTCCGTCAAGATCTATCTGAGATAGCCATTCTTCTATAAGTCTAAGTAGTCTCGGCGCTTCGTGCACTCTTGCCAATACTCTTGTAAACACACTAGCACCTCCAAGTTTTCTGTAGGCGTCTATGAAGAATGGATCTTTAATTTGATGATCCAAATTGTTTGGATTACCATTCATAAGACATCTAGCTATAGGACCAGCTTCTACCACATGCCCGTCATATCTTGGAGCTTTAGACCATGAATATTGGCCATCAAAATCAGAATCATGAAGTGTTTGAGATTTAGCTGGAGTAGGGAGTGGTTCATCCCAAGGATGCAGTCCATCTTCTTGATTGTTATACCAAGCATGCTTAACATCTTCACTTACTTTTAGATGATCAAACTCATGCCATTCCTTACCATCAAAAAATCCACTAGAACTAATCAAAGCTTTATTTCTACCTTCTATGGTTGGATTATTGTACAAATCCTTATGTAGGTACGTTCCAAAGGCTATAAATTTTTCAACTCCTTTTCCAAAACCATCCAGTCCAAATTCAAGTCCAGCTCTTATATATAGACCTAAATCACTATTCTTATGAGATTCGCTTTCTTCTAACCAAGCGAGCATATCATCCCAAGATTTGATTTCTAAATAACGTTCAATACTACATCCCAACCAAATTGGCTCTAGCCAGTCATTTTTAAACTGAGTTAAAATAGCATGAGCTCTAGTAATATCTTTAAGTGTAGGAGCACACATCACACCTCCAGGTACCATATAGCTAGAATGAGGCCATTGCCCTCCAAAAATAGCATACACTTGCACAGGAAGTCCACTAGCTGTAAGTCCTTTTTGAAATGTTTCACCTACATATGCAGACCAGCGTTTCACTACTTCCTTATATAAAGGTTTGTCTTCATATTTTTTGTTGGCAAGGTCTGTAGCAAATATAGCATAGAACCACCTAGGGATACTCTGCAAAGTTTCAGTAGCCTGGCCAATAGACCTTAGCAAAAGTGCATTGGGTGTAAGTTCTGTACCCCACGCAGTATCTAGTGCAGAGGAAGCACAATACAGGTGAGAACCTCCACAAATTCCGCAAATACGTGGGGTTACTACAAGACCAGATTGAGGATCTTTGCCTTCCATCACTTTTTCAAACCCCCTAAACATTGCAGCTTGTGTGTGAGCGCGAGTTACTTTCCCATTATCGATATAAACTTTTACATCAAGGTCTCCTTCTACTCTCCCAACGGGTGATATATTTAATTCTTTAACTGACATCTTTGTTTATTTTGAAGTTTCTGTGATCGTTTTATTTTTAGGCATAACTTTTTGGAAACCAGCTTCCATATAATATGCAAGTTTAGACCTTCCTGTAGGGACTTCCTTTGGTAGAACCCCTAAGTATTTCATAGTCTTAAAAACACTTCCTTTCATCAAATCATTATGAGGAAAACCTGGCTCTGTACATCCTAAACATGGATGATTGGAACGTGTTTTACTAGACTGCCTATTCCAAAGTATGTTGTTACAGCTAGCTCTGGTCATAGGCCCTCTACATCCTACTTCATAGAATAAGCATCCTCCTCTTTTACCAAAACTACCATCCACTTTCTGAGCAAAATTGGTAACGTTAGTACAGCCGTCTTGTACAAAATCTGTAAAAAATGTTTTAGGTCTATGGTAGTCATCAATTTGTACATCACCTATTCTTCCTACAGCAATAGCAACCAAAATCTGAGTGATCCAATCGGGATGAGCAGGGCAGCCTGGTACATTTATAACGGGGAGTCCGCCTTTGGACACATAGTTTTCCCCAAGAAAACCTCCTTTAGCCTTTTTATGAAATTGTAACCCCGTAGATTCACTAGGGTTCGGTGCAACAGCAGGAATTCCACCCCAAGTAGCACAATCGCCAACAGCCATGACATAGCCTGCAACCTCGGATAATTCTTTTATCCAATCTTTCATAGGGCGATCTGCAAAAAAGTTCATAGAGCCTGTACCATTAGGCCCTTCTATTAGCGATCCTTCGTACACTAGAATATCCATCTGTACTTTACCTTCCAAAATATCATTAAGTAGGTCTTGAACTTGATCTCCTATTTGTAGTCCAGTTGTTGGATGCCAAAGAATATTTAGCCCAAAATCTGTAATCAACTCTACAACAGAAGGTTCCTCAGCATTAAGGAAAGACATAGTATTTCCACTACACGCCCCACCTTGTAGCCATAAAACATTTGCCATATTTTTAATATTTGGAGCAATTTAAAAATAAATATTAACCCAACTTGCAGGCTAAATGTTAAAATTTAGTTTTTTTCTGTTAAAAAGCAGTTTATTTTATCTGGTTTTGATCCAAAAACCACGTTGAGCCTAGTGTTTTCATTAAAATTCACTTTGTAGTGCTCAGAGGGGTATTGGTTTTAACATTTTTAGTGCTTTACATTTGCCTCATGTATTTTCGATCGTCCTTACGAAACAATCCTGCCACTCAGCAATCTGAGGGCTATTGGCGTTTGGTTGAAAGTTATCGTAATGAATTTGGCAGAGTATGTCATCGAACCCTTTACACCGTTGGTTTCATCAGTTTTAACCCTGACAAATTAGTCGACATACAACGTATATTAAATAATCGATTAGAACGAAAAACACCTTTGTTTGAACAGACCGATCAAGAGGCTTTATCAATTGCTGATAAGTATTGGCATGAGATGGTCTCAAAAAAGAAAATTGATTCCTCTGACCATGCTTTTGAAAAGTCAAAAAGAGTAGTTGATATAGACAGCATCAAACATAAAGATGCCCGAGAAATAGGAGCTGAATGGATGTGTTACCAAGCTTTGAAACAATTGCAACTCAAAGAAAAACTCACCGCTTTAGCCTGGGAGGAAGAAGATATACAATTGGCACTTACACAAATTATTAGTCGGGCGGTTTATCCTTTTTCAGAAAACAGGACTTCCAAATGGATTAAAGAAAACTCGGCAATTTGCGAAGTAACTGGCTATCCAATAGAGAAAATAACCAAAGACAAACTCTATGGGAGTGCGTTGAAATTATATAATGTAAAGGACAGTTTAGAAAAACATTTATCCACAAAAACCAATGAGTTATTTGATTTACGGGATAAAATATATCTTTATGACCTTACCAACACCTATTTTGAAGGGAGAAAAATAAAAAGCAAATTAGCCAAATTTGGAAGAAGTAAGGAGAAGCGAAGTGATTGCAAATTGGTAGTTTTAGCACTAGTGGTAAATGTAGAAGGGTTTATCAAATATTCTAACATCTTTGAAGGAAACGCAGCAGACAACACTACTTTACCTCAAATTATAGATAACCTTCGCATCCAAACTAGTGATGAAAAAAGAGCTATAGTGGTTATTGACGCAGGCATTGCAACAGAAGATAATTTGGCACTGATCAAAGCCAAAGGCTACGATTATGTGTGCGTAAGCCGTACTAAAATAAAAGATTACAAAATAGACAGCAATGGTGAGATTAGACATTTAATGACTAAAGCTAATCAAATTATCACTTTGCAAAAGGTCGAAAAAGAAAAGGAAACCGATTATATTTTAAAAGTAAAAAGCACCGCAAAGCAAGCCAAAGAACAGGCTATGAAAAGTAAATTTGAAGGACGATTTATAGAAGCAATAAACAAAATAGAAACATCTCTGACAAAAAAACACGGCGTAAAAAAAGCAGATAAAGTCAACCAAAGAATCGGCAGAGTGATAGAAAAATATCCATCTGCTGCTAAATTCTATGATGTAGAAATTGTTGTGGAAAATCAAACAGCTACAAAAATCAAATACAATAGAAAGAAAACCTCAGAACAAAACGATCAAGAGTTAGGCTGTTATTTCATAAAAACCAATCTCAATACCGAAAACGAACTGTCACTTTGGACAATTTACAACTCCATAAGAGAGGTTGAAAGCACTTTTAGATGCCTTAAAACTGACCTAGATTTACGCCCCATATATCACAAAAACGACGATGCCACAATGGCTCATCTACACTTAGGGATACTCGCGTATTGGGTTGTAAATACGATAAGATATCAACTTAAGCAACAAAGCATCAACCATAATTGGCAAGAGCTGGTAAGAATTACCAATACTCAAAAAGTAGTAACTACCTATGGTCAAAACAAAGATGATGAAATAATATATGTGAGAAGATGCACCGATCCTAATGAAAAAGTAAAACAAATCTACACTAAACTAAAATACCGAAATTATCCATTCACAAAAAGAAAATCCGTAGTGCACAAATCGGAAATCAAAAAAAATGTAAGCCCCAGTTTATGGGAAACTGACGATGGTTACCTGCAACTTGGGTTAATGCGTGCTTATAATTTGTGTTGTTCAAAAATATTTTATCTGGTTTTTCCAATTGTTTGTTCCCGATTGCATTAGCATGAAGTAGTGCTATTAACTGCGCTTGTTCCAATAAATACAAATATTTCAATAAAGTTCTATGATCTGTTACGCCTATCAGTTCAGCTAAATTCTTCATATTTGGCACATACGGAACGGTAGTGCTTATGGCACCGAGCAATCGTTTTAATTGTTCTTTAGCTTTTATAGAGATAGGAGCTAAGTAAG
>PXBV01000018.1 GCA_003565575.1 Psychroflexus sp.
AAATCATTAAAAAACTAAAAACTAGCTAAAACCCTAAAAGCATGAAAGTTCCCGCTGTTATTTTTGCTTGTTTATCCGTAGTTCTATTTTCGTCTTGTTCAGATAAGGATAGCCTATGCCATCAAGAAGAAAGCATCGAAGTTTTGAAGGCTAGTTTGACAGAGTCTGTAGTTGAACAATCGGACTTTTTGATTAGAGAATACGGCATCCAAAATATTGAAGACGAGTTGGAAGGTTTGTTTACCGAAGATTAAATTCACATTACCAGAATAGGGGCAATGCAGAACACAGTCCTAGACTCAATGCTGGTTTGCACCTGTAGTGCAAGGATCACTTTTAAAGAGCAAGATGAGTTTTTGAGCTTTATAGCGCCTAAGGTTTCAGAAGCTGAGGCTAGCGGTGATAAGTACAGCAGAGTGTATTTGAAAAACCAACATTTGATGGAGTATAGCGACAAAGGCTATTTCCCTTTCTTTTTTTCCGTATTCGAAACCAGAGAAAATGTGTCTGCTTCGACAAATGACTTTAAAGTTGGTTCTTTATTGATAGGCTTCTTGAGATTTAAACAACAACTTGAAGATGAGCATTTAAACATATGATTTTAAAAACTAAAAATACAACTAATTTTTGCAGGCAAGAATGAATTATTTAAAAATGTGTTTTTTAGTATATTATGAACGAAATAGCAATTAATACTCTAAATCATATTTTATTATTACAGAATTGACTTCTAGAACTAGATAAGATTAACATTGAGCATCATGAAAACAAAAACCATCTTTTTTTTGATTTTAACTAGTTGTATAACTTCATCTGTTTTTTCACAAACCAAACAAGGTGAAAAAGTAAATTGGATTGAATGTATAGGAACAGATATTACTGAATTTGGACCCTATTGTTTAGCTACTGAAAACAATAATGCCAGAGCATACATCACAAATAATTGTACTGAAAAAGTAAAGGTTTTTTATGAATTCACAGGACCTCGCTATGACAACAATATTTCCTGGAACAAAACAAAAAATATTGTCATAAGCGGTAATTCTAAAAAAAGAGTCGAGTTTTGTAATGTTACTGAAAATAATGGCGCTATTAGAGTTACTAGGTAGAGCCCATAAATAAGAATTCAAGCTCCTCGTCTTCAAGAGAAAATCAACTGAATGAAAAGGAGGAAAAAGAAACTGAAACATATACTTACAAAAAATCTACTTGTGACTATCTAGTCGAAGCTGAAGAAAGTTTAAAAAACGCTCAGTATCAAGGGCAAGCTGATTTAGCCCGTAAAGAAATAGCACGATTAACCCCTCTTTGTAGTAGAGAAAAAAATCGAGCTACATATTCTAGTGATAGGATTTTAAGAGGGACTTCAAATACATCATACACACAGCAGAGAAGCAATCGAAATCAACAAAACATCAATCGAGTTATTGCAGAAAATCAACGAAGAATTGAAAGGCAGAATAGGGATGCTGACCAACTTTTGAACACTTGGCAGGGCAAAATGCAAACTGACTATCATTTATACACACAAGAATATAGTTCCTATGAAAATTTTAAAAATAGAACATCAAATCTATCGAATTTAAATTCTACAAATTATAAAAGCTTAATTTCTGAATTTACTAACAAAATGACTCAATTAGACCGTGAATATTCTAATCGAGAACAAGAGGTTAATCAAGAAATCAGCAGAAGGTTTAATGCCATGAAAACCGGACAATACGATGCTATAAATGACTTTGCAGCTGCTTTGCACCAAAATCAAGCTCGCAAACAACTAAATAAAGAAAAACAAGAAGCACAAAACAGGTTAAGGGTAGAAAAAGACAAGAAAGAAAAACTGTTTATAGATCGATTTAAAAGAGATATTTTAATAGATAAGAGAAACGCTCTAAGAAAAGCCAAACATGCCATTAGTGAGCAAAATGAAATCTATTACATTAAACTTTATAATTATTTTGATTGCATGTATAAAAATCCTTACGGGGTATTATACAACCAATCAAATTGTCAAGAACCTTATAGTACCAGTGAAAAATCAAACATAAATTATACAGCCGAAGATTTCTACAATGCCTATAATAGGAAGAATAAAAGCTTTATACCCGAAATTAGAAAAGAAGCTAACTCCTTTCTAGAAATGGCAATTAGAGCTAACCCCAACAAGCCAAAGTGGCTTTATGAAAAGGCTAAAATAAGTAATAATACTTTAGAAAGCCTATCACTTCTTAATAGAGCTTTAGAACTAGACCCCCAAAACTCTTTTTATTTAGCCGAGCTCCAAAAAGTCCAAAAGAAAAGGTTTGGTGAGTTGGGTGAGATAGGTGATAAAGTAAACGGGAAAAAGCATGGAGAGTGGCTAGAGTATTGGGCAAATGGCGAACTAAAACAGATTGTGAATTATGTTGATGGAAAGAAAGTAGGGGATTATCTATTGTTTTATGATAAAGATTGGGCACTCACAAGTGATAGGAATGCGTATGAGTATTACAGGTTAGTTGCCTATGATGAACGTGGAAAAGTATCTTTGGAAGTCAAAGATTTTTATAAAAGTGGAAACCTCCAAATGTTGGGACAATATGAAGACGAAACACATACCATTAAAACTGGTGAATTTCAATGGTATAATGAAAATGGGAGTCTATCTATAGTTAGAAATTATAAAAAAGGGAAGCTCCATGGGAATGAATTAATATATGCAGAAAGCGGAATTATAAAAAGCAACATCAATTATGAAAATGGAAAAGCAATAGACTATCTAGAGTTAAGAGATGAGCAAGGAAATCCATTAAAAAGTGAGCCTTTCCGAAATGGATTGGCAAGATTAAGTCTTAATACAAACAATAAAATGGGGTTTATTAATGAAGATGGATTTATAGTTGTCCCAGTAATTTATGACTGGGTTGATTATTTTATAGAGGATATAGCTATCGTTAAGGAAAACAATAAATTTGGAGGTGTACATAAAAATGGAGAAGAGGTTATACCTCTGAAATACGATGAGTTAAAACGTCTAAATGACGGAAATTTTATAGCTTCAATAGGAAATAGAAAAGGTAAAGTAGATAGGTTTGGGAATGAAGACTTGTCGTTACAATTTGATACTTCAAACCTTTTTTCAACAGGAATAAACTTTGGTATACAAGGCTTAGCTTTAGTTAAAAAAGAAGGCAAATATGGTTTTATAGACAAGGAAGGAAATACAGTCATCGACTTTATATACGATGATGCTTGGCCTTTTTTTGATGCTGAAATCACAAGAGTAGCTGTTAAAGAAAAATTGAAATACGGGACAAAAACTAAATATGGGTATGTCAATACCAGTGGGGAAATGATCACGCCTCTTGTATACGATTATGCTTACCCTTTCAAAAACGATTTTGGATGGGTTAAAAAAAATGGATTAATGACCTTTGTTAATGAAAACGGACAAGAGATTATTGAACCCACGTATTCAGACCTGGTAAGGGCAGATGAAGCTGCTATTCATAGAAAGGATAAAAAAGATGCACTAGGCTATGAATTTAATGAAGGTTTAGCCAGAGTTAAAAAGAACAATAAATTTGGATTCATAGACACAAGCGGTAAAGTTGTTATAGACATGATTTATAATGAAGCAAGTCATTTTGAAAATGGAGAAGCTACAGTAGATCATTCTGCTTTTGGACTGTCTAAAATTAAAAATCCAAGTCCGTCTACTAACTATTAAAATTCGAATCTTAAAAAAGGACAGATATCTGTATAAATTAAAAAGAGTAATATAGGCTTACATCTTAATAAAAAGTGGAAACTAATTCGTAATCCAAAAATTGTAAGTTGTTAGGTGAAATTAATACCGGTTAATTATCTTTTTACGTTTTTTGTTTCTGTGTTTTGCTTTTACTAAAACAATGATTATATCTGTTTTATAGACACTTATGAGACAAACGAAGAAGATTTTTTAAGAATATTAGTTTAAGGCGCTCGAGAATAATGAGGACAAAACAAATTGAAGTATATCTAAAGTCATATTTAATTTTATGAAAATAATAAATTT
>PXBV01000241.1 GCA_003565575.1 Psychroflexus sp.
GAAGAAGTAGGAGAGGTGGCCAGAATAATTGCCAGGCGCTACGGGGAGCAAAGCGAAAAAGAAAGTGATAAAGCCAAAGATCTAGGGGAAGAACTTGCAGATGTGGTCTTTGTTGTTTTATGTTTGGCCAACCAAACTGGAATTGATTTACAGCAGGCTTTTGATAAAAAGTTAGACTTAAAAACTAAGCGAGATCATAATCGCCATCACAATAACCAAAAATTAAAGTAAATGTTTCAAAATGTAATTACTACCAAAGGCTTTTGGCAATCTGTAGTGGTTTTGGCTGCAGGTTTTATCTTCATTTATAACATTGTTGATGTTTGGATGGGCTACGATTTCAATTGGTCGCTTTATGCTGAAAATAGGTTTGCAAAAGATAACTTATTGAGGTTTTTCGTCGCCAATATTATGAGTGGTTTTGTGTATGGTTTCGTGGTAACTTTCCTGAAATTTAGAGGGAGAATCAAAAAAAATGATGCTGAATAGCATCTGTAATTCAGTACATAGTATCTAGTTATGAAAGTCTAATAAATTATTAAAATTCACCAATGAAGCTGCGTTTTTCTACTCCTAAAACTGATGATTTACAATTTAAAATTACGGGTTCCAAAAGTATTTCCAATAGATATCTTATCCTTCAAGCACTGTTCTCAGATCTGGAATTGAAAGGCTTATCCAATAGCGATGATACTCAAGTTTTACAGAAAGCTTTATCTACTAAACTTGAAAAAGCCTCAGAGATAGATATTCATCATGCAGGAACAGCTATGAGGTTTTCAACCGCATTTTTTTCTGCACTTCCAGGCTGTGAGTTGATTCTTACGGGAAGCCAACGCATGCAAGAACGACCTATTGGGATTCTTGTAGATGCTTTAAGACGCTTAGGCGCTGACATTGAATACTTGAAAAATGAAGGCTACCCGCCCTTGAAAATTTCAGGACAACTGCTAGAACAAGAAGAAATTTCGATTTCTGCAGATGTGAGTAGTCAGTACATTACCGCATTGATGCTTATTGCTCCGTCTCTAAAAAATGGCTTGACTATACATTTAGAATCTAAAGTCACCTCAAAGCCTTACCTCAAAATGACGGCGCAAGCGCTTGAGTCGATAGGTGTCAATGTAGATTTTGAAGCTGATTTTATTCAAGTTCATCCTAAATCAAAAATCAAACCGACTCAAGTTTCAGTAGAATCTGATTGGAGTTCGGTGTCTTATTTTTACAGTTGCTTAGCTTTAATGGATAAAGGAGCTATGAAGATATCTACCTTTTATGAAAACAGCCTTCAAGGAGATGCTCAAGTCGCTGAATTTTATAACTATTTTGGAATTAAAACTGTTTTTAAAAATAAGTCTATAGTGTTGACAAAAGTGGGTGGTTTTGAGTTTCCTAAAAAAATTGAATTCGATTTGAATGATACTCCAGACTTAGCTCAAACCATTGCAGTGACTTGCTTAGGGCTTGGTGTAGAATGTTTTTTAACGGGATTACATACCTTAAAAGTAAAAGAGACCGATAGGTTGGTAGCACTAAAAACTGAAATGGAAAAGTTTGGTGCTGAGGTACTAATTACAGATGAATCTCTTCACTTAAAACCTGTTTCTAAACTAAATTCTGGAGTAAAAATAGAAACCTACCAAGACCATAGAATGGCAATGTGCTTTGCACCTTTGGCTTTAAAAACTGAATTAGAAATTCTAAACCCAGAGGTTGTATCTAAGTCTTTTCCTAACTTTTGGGAGGAGATGAAGATGTTGGGTCTAGGCTAAAGGATCTATAAATTAGATGCTTAAAATAAATAAACCTTAATTTACTTGACAACGCCTATGCCACAGTTGTATATTTGCAATCTTTTTTAAAAATATACAAGACTATGGGAATGAAACTTTCACAATTCGAATTTACTTTACCAGATGATCTTCTAGCAGAATTTCCTGCAGAACATCGAGATGAAGCTAGGTTGATGGTAGTAAATCGTAAAGATGGTTCAATAGAGCATAAAATGTTTAAAGACATCATTGATTACTTTGATGAAAAAGACGTGATGGTGTTCAATAATACTAAGGTTTTTCCCGCTAGACTTTATGGCAATAAAGAAAAAACAGGTGCTAAAATTGAAGTGTTTTTATTAAGAGAACTCAATCCTGAGACTCGTCTTTGGGACGTCCTTGTGGATCCTGCTAGGAAAATTAGAATAGGGAATAAACTCTATTTTGGTGACGATGAAAGTCTTGTTGCAGAAGTGATAGACAATACCACTAACAGAGGTCGTACCTTGCGTTTTCTCTATGATGGTTCTTATCAAGATTTTAGAAATAAATTAAATGAACTTGGAGAAACCCCACTTCCTAAGTATATTAAACGCGATGTAGTGCCAGAAGATGCGGAACGATACCAAACTATTTATGCTAAGGAAGAAGGTGCCGTTGCTGCTCCTACAGCTGGACTTCACTTCTCCAAACACTTGCTCAAGCGTTTAGAGATCAAAGGTATTGACTTTGCAGAAGTTACCCTTCATATTGGTTTAGGTACATTTAATCCTGTGGAAGTAGAAGACCTTTCTAAACACAAAATGGATAGTGAGGAAATCAGAATAGATAACAAAGCGACAGCTACCATCAATAAAGCTAAATCTGAAAAACGTAAAGTTTGTGCTGTTGGTACTACGGTAATGAGAACTTTGGAAAGTGCGGTAAGTTCTAACCAAAAACTTAATGAATATACTGGGTGGACCAATAAATTTATTTTCCCACCATACGATTTTAGTATTGCTAACTGTATGGTCACTAACTTTCACATGCCAAAATCCACTTTATTGATGATGATTTCCGCCTTTACGGGCCATGACTTGATGGAAAAGGCTTACAAAGAAGCCATTAAAGAAAAATATAAATTTTACTCTTACGGCGATGCTATGTTGATTTTGTAGTACTTGAGTTAAAATTCACTAGAAAAGCTAACTTGTGTTTTATAAGTTAGCTTTTTTTTAGTCATGGTGATAAGGTAGATTGCCTAAAATGGTAAAGCCTCTGTAGAGTTGTTCAGTAAAAAACAATCGAATCATTTGATGTGAAAACGTCATTTTAGAAAGAGATAGTTTTTGGTTAGCTCTTTCATAAATTTCAGTAGAAAAGCCGTAAGGGCCACCTATAATAAACACAAGGTGTTTGAGTCCAGAATTCATTCGCTTTTGAAGCCAATTAGCGAATTTTTTAGAAGAATATTCATCACCTTTTTCATCTAAAAGCACCACAAAATCTGAAGGTAATAATTGGTTCAAGATAAGAACACCTTCTTTTTGCTTTTGAAGCTCCACGTCCATGTTTTTTCTTTTTTTTAGCTCAGGTATGGTTTGAATATTAAATTTCACAAAATGACATAATCGCTTTTTGTAGTCGTTAATTAAAACTTCTAGTTGCTTTTGATCTGTTTTACCAACAAGGACTAAAGTGATGGTCATCTATATAAAAAGTTTAACTTTGCTAGAGACAAAAATAGACAACCCAATGATTAGTGAAAAGCAATTGGCAGAAGAAATCCAAATCATTATTCAAAATGCTATTAGAGAAGATGTTGGAGAGGGAGACCATTCAAGCTTAGCGTGCATACCCAGTGAGGAAAAAGGGAGAGCAAAACTCCTAGTAAAAGATACAGGAATATTAGCGGGTGTTGATTTTGCTAAACAGGTTTTCAATTATGTGGACAACTCGCTGGTGCTAGAGAAAGTCATGAAAGATGGTGATGCAATGTCTCACGGTGATGTGGCGTTTTACGTCTCGGGCTCAAGCCAGTCCATCTTAAAAGCTGAACGCTTAGTTTTAAACGCTATGCAACGCATGAGTGCTATTGCTACAAAGACTCATCAGTTTGCAACATTGCTTAAAGGGTATAAAACACAAATTTTAGATACCAGAAAAACAACTCCTGGCTTTAGAGCAGCAGAGAAAATGGCTGTGAAAATAGGTGGTGGAGAAAATCATAGATTTGCACTTTACGATATGATTATGCTTAAAGATAATCATATTGATTTTGC
>PXBV01000295.1 GCA_003565575.1 Psychroflexus sp.
AAGACTAGGATAGATTTGCCTTTCTCAGCATTATCAATCAATGATTGTAACTAGCCCGCAAACAATTTGCTACCCTAGCTTTAATGATTTAACTGTTTAAAAATACAAAGATATGAGCCCGGAGGGCGTGAGCTTTGTAAAACCAAGGCACAAAAAGCGACCAACGGAAGCTCTTTTGCGCCTTTGGGTTTTGCAAGCCAACGAGTGAGGACTTGGAATGGATAGCGGGTAATGGCTCTTAACACCACTCAATGCTTAAAATTCTGAGGTGAAATGAAATTGGATGCTTGGGTATTTTTGTTGCGTCATTTGCAGAGAAAATTCGGAGTCGGCTAAAAATACAAGTTGTCCTGCTTTGTCCTTGGCTAAAAATTTGGATTTCACGCGTTTGAAATCTTGAAATTCTTCGCTTTTTTCATCTTCGGGCTGCACCCAACAGGCTTTGTGTACATTGATGTTCTCGTAGGAGCACTTGGCACCATACTCATGCTCAAGTCTGTATTGAATAACTTCGTATTGGAGAGCGCCTACGGTGCCAATGATTTTTCGGTTGTTGAGTTCAAGGGTAAAAAGTTGGGCCACACCTTCATCCATAAGCTGCTCGATGCCTTTATTGAGTTGTTTGGACTTCATAGGATCGGCGTTATTGATGTACCTGAAATGCTCTGGGGAGAAGTTGGGTATACCTTTGTACTGAAGGATTTCGCCTTCGGTGAGGGTATCCCCAATTTTGAAGGTTCCGGTGTCGTGTAGCCCGACGATGTCTCCGGGAAACATCTCGTCTACAATTTCTTTTCGTTCTGCAAAAAAGGCGTTGGGGCTAGAGAATTTTAAATTTTTATTGCTTCTTACATGCAAATAGGGTTTGTTTCTCTCAAACTTTCCAGAAACTACTTTAACAAAGGCTAGGCGGTCGCGGTGTCGCGGGTCCATATTGGCGTGGATTTTGAACACAAATCCAGTAAATTTATCTTCTTCTGGCTTAATTTCGCGAACATCGCTTTGCTTTGGACGAGGTGGAGGTGCAATGCTAATAAAGCAATCGAGCAATTCTCGTACGCCAAAATTATTGAGGGCTGAGCCAAAAAATACAGGTTGTAAATGGCCGCTTTTATAGGCATTTATATCAAAACTTGGGTAAACGCCTTCTACGAGTTCCAATTCTTCTCGTAATGTTTCAGCGGAGTCTGTTCCGATGAGTTCATCAATTTCTCCTGTGCTTAGGTCTGAGACTTTTACGGTTTCTTCAATGTCTTTTTTGGGATCTCCCGTGAATAAATTGACGTTTTTCTCCCAAATGTTATAAATGCCTTTAAAGTCGTAACCCATGCCAATAGGGAAGCTGAGTGGGGTAACGTGTAAGCCTAATTTTTGTTCAATTTCATCTAGTAACTCAAAAGCGTCTTTTCCTTCGCGATCCATTTTATTGATGAAGACGATAATAGGAATGTTGCGCATGCGGCAGACTTTTACCAGCTTTTCGGTCTGCTCTTCTACTCCCTTAGCAACGTCTATAACAACGATGACGCTATCTACGGCTGTAAGTGTTCTGAAAGTGTCTTCTGCAAAATCTTTGTGCCCTGGAGTGTCTAGGATATTTATTTTGATATTTTTATATTCAAACCCTAAAACGGAGGTGGCTACGGAGATGCCACGCTGGCGCTCTATTTCCATAAAGTCACTGGTGGCTGTTTTTTTAATCTTATTGGATTTTACGGCGCCTGCTTCTTGGATAGCTCCGCCAAAAAGTAGTAGTTTTTCTGTAAGTGTAGTTTTACCCGCATCTGGGTGAGACACAATACCGAAGGTTCTCCGGCGATTGATTTCCTTGTTTATTTTCATGCTGCAAATTTAATTTTTTAATAGTGGAAGTCAACTCTTTTTGTTTATTTATTGAATGCGGTTGTTTTAAATCTTTAATGCTAAGTTACAGTTTCAAGATTCTATAAATTATTGTAAGTTTTTGCTAAAGCTAGGTAGACAAGTAGTCAAACAATGCAAGTAATTTTGTAATTTTGAATTATGGTAAAAAATACAAGTAATTATGTTATTCTTGTGGATGAGCATGATCATCCACTTGGAACTATGGAAAAAATAGAAGCTCATGAAAAAGCTGTTTTGCATAGGGCATTTTCGGTTTTTATTTATAATTCCAAAAATGAGTTGATGTTACAACAGAGAGCGCTGACCAAGTACCATACTCCAGGTTTATGGACCAATACCTGTTGTAGTCATCAAAAGTTAGATGAAAGCAATATTGAAGCGGGCAAGCGACGGTTGCAGGAGGAAATGGGCTTTACTACAGATTTAAAAGAAACCATTTCGTTTATATATAAAGCGCCTTTTGAAAATGGACTTACTGAGCATGAGTATGATTATATTTTGGTAGGTGAGTATAATGAAGCGCCCCAACCCAACCCTGAAGAGGTTCATGATTGGAAGTGGATGAAACTTGATGATGTAGCAGCAGATATCAAAAAACATCCTGAGCATTATACCGAGTGGTTCAAAATTATATTTGAAAAGCATAGAAGCGAAATGGTAAAATCTTCAATTTAAGTTATGAAAGTGACAGTACATCGTAAAGCGCATTTTAATGCAGCGCATAGGTTATATAGAAAGGACTGGAATTTTGAAAAGAATGAAGCTGTCTTTGGGAAATGCAATAATCCTCAATATCATGGTCATAACTATGAGTTAATTGCTTCTGTAACCGGAGAAATTGATCCTGAAACTGGTTATGTGTTGGATGTGAAAATTTTGAAGGACTTGATTAAGTCTGAAGTTGAAGATGCCTTTGATCATAAAAACTTAAATGAACAGGTTCCTGAGTTTAAAAACTTGAATCCTACAGCAGAAAATATTGCTGTTGTGATTTGGAATAAACTCAAACCAAAGCTGAAATCAAGCCATGAGCTTGAAATAACGCTTTATGAAACCCCAAGAAATTTTGTAACTTATAAAGGAGATTGAAATGTCGTTAGAAAAAGGAGATAAAGTGCCATCATTTGAACTTAAAAATCAAGAAGGAGAAGTTTTTAAATCTGAAACTTTGATTGGTAAAAAACCAGTTGTGATTTACTTTTATCCTAAAGATTTTACCCCAGGCTGTACAAAAGAGGCTTGTAACTTTAGAGATAGTTATGAGGAGTTTCAAGACTTAGGTGTTGAAGTGATTGGAGTTAGTAATGATTCTGAAAAGTCTCATGCTAAATTTGCAAAAAAATATAAA
Source organism: Psychroflexus sp. (assembly GCA_003565575.1). Taxonomy (GTDB): domain Bacteria; phylum Bacteroidota; class Bacteroidia; order Flavobacteriales; family Flavobacteriaceae; genus Psychroflexus. Next base: position 3,233 of record PXBV01000295.1, read on the forward strand.
CTACCTTTTATACTACTTTCTGATGCTAATGGAAAGGTGAGAAAGCAATTTGGCATCAAGAAAAGTCTCCTTGGTCTAGTTCCTGGTAGGGAAACCTTTGTACTAGATAAAGAAGGGAAAGTAGCCTTCAAATTTAATAGTCTGGATGCTTCAAAACATATGTCTAAAGCACTCAAGGTGGTGAAAAGTTTAGACTAATTACTGCTGAAAAACGACTGCTACTAAAACTATAAAAATTTATTCTTTACTATAGTGTTTTTTTGAAGTTATCATGATCTTTTGTGGCTGCATTAAAAACGATTTATTTAAATACTAATTGCTGGATGTATAAGTCATTCAATTTAAGCTTATTGGTTAAGGTTTCGTGTACTAACTTGAACACAACTAGCCCTTATCTGTGAAATGCTTTCCTTTTTCTTGTTTGTTTAAAAAATAGCTTACTTTTGCAAAAATTTAATTATATAAAATGTCAAGTAAAAAACAACTTAAAAAAGATTTGAATAACCGTTTTGGTGAAATTATTGACGGTGCACTCATAAATCAAGCTACAGGCTCAGAAGAGGCCATCTCAAAAACTGAAGAGTTTATTGATAATATCATCTTAGAATTTGATAATTTCATTGGAGAAATTAACAAAAAAGATGTTGAAGATAGAGCTAAGCACCTTAAGTCTATAAAAGATGCTATAAACAAAAAAGCAGAAGAATTTATAGGTCAGCTTAATTCCTTATAAGTTTGTAAATTATAACTGGAGTTGTTGACGTTTTATTTAGTTTCTTCGTTAATGA
>PXBV01000329.1 GCA_003565575.1 Psychroflexus sp.
CACCTTCCAAAAAGTTATCTACACAAGCATCTGTATGTTTTACAAATTTATCCTTGATGATATTCCTGAAGCCTTCTTGCTTCATATTTTCCATAAAAATCTGAACCATAGGAGCCGTCTCACCTACAATGCCACTGTCTAGTAAAAAAACTGCTCCACTTCCGTTTTGGGTTTGTGAAGGTATACCCGCAGGCTCAATATTATCTTTGGAATTGATAAGGATAGGTAAACTCAAATAACTATTAAGAGGGTCTAAACCTGAAGATTTCCCATGGAAAAACGATTCCATTTTAGAAAAAATACTTTTCAACTTAAGGAGTTTATCTTTAGATAAATTTTCTAGTACCGTAATTTTATCAAAAGCATATTTATCATAAATGGCTGCTACTAGAGCACCACTACTACCCACACCATAACCTTGTGGAATACTACTATCAAAATACATCCCTTCATCTAAATCTTTTTGCAATGCATTAATATCAAAATGAACAGGAGTAGAATCTCCCTCACTGAGTTTTTCTAAGTAAGACGTAAAACGTTTTAACTCTTGATTAGAATTGATGGCTTTTTCATCTGGATCTTGGTCAACTTTCAAAGCGCCGTTGTAGAAATTATAAGGAATAGATAGACCTTTCGAATCTTTTATGATACCGTATTCTCCAAATAATAAAATCTTGGAGTAAAATAGAGGTCCCTTCATAATTGTCAATTTAGGATAAAATTAAACATTTTGCAAATATTACTGATTATTAGGAGATAAACTATCCTTATTAAGAAAAATAAATCACTTTTTTGCTTTCATTCCTCCAAAGTTACAATATTTTGTTGATATTTTACTTTGATTTATTAAACAAATCAAAATTTAATTTGGTCATGAATTACTTTTTTTCCTTGACAATACTGAAGTAAGTGTTCGTCTATAAATGTTCTCACTTTAACTTCTGAAGCTTCTGGGTATAAGATATGAACATTGGCTCCAGCGTCTAGGGTAAAGCCAACAGGGACTTTTTTGGATGTTCTGAATTCCCAGATTTTATTGATAACTTCAAGCGTGTTGGGTCTCATCAAGATAAAGTAAGGAGAGCTGGTCATCATCATAGCATGAAGTGATAAAGCTTCCGACTCCACTAAAGCAAAAAACTCCTCAAAATTTCCTGAAGTTAAGATGGATTTCAATTTGGTGATATTGGCATCTGCCTGCTGAAAGCGCTGTTCTGCAAAAGGATGATCATGCATCAAATTATGACCCACACTACTACTCACTTGCTTCTGCCCTTCATCTATCAATAGAATAGAATCTCTGAAATTCCTGAAATTGTTATGAACCTCATCTGGATAATCAATGCCATAAAAATGAGAGCTACCTTCAATGTCTTTATGCTTTCCCCAAACCACAAGTTTGCCACCTGTACTTCTACAAGCACTCCCCGACCCTAGTCTTGCCAAAAAAGACGCTTTGTGAATTTGAAAAGTTTGGGTTAATTCTGGATTAATTGAAGCTTCCATAGCTATGAAACACTTTGCCAGAGCCGCCATTCCACTCGCAGATGAAGCTATGCCACTGCTGTGAGGGAAGGTGTTTTTAGTATGAATTTCAAATTGAAAAGACTTCAGAAATGGAGTATAAACTTCTATACGTTTTAAAAAAGTTTCGATTTTTGGTTTAAATGTGGGCTTGGATTCTCCATCTAAAAAAACATCAAAATGGTAATGATCAGTTGGTTTTACAAGAGCTTTTAAAACAACTTCTGTTTGTGTTTTGCAATTTTCTAGCGTGTAGCTTATAGATGTATTTTTGGGAAGTTGTTCACCATATTTTCCCCAGTATTTAACTAATGCTATATTGCTGGGAGCTTCTGAAGTGTAACTGCCTAAGTCTGGGAGTAAATCTGTACTTTTATAGATAAAATCATTAGGACTCATATATTTTCCAATTTGAATGGATGATAAACTTGATTCAGATTATATAACATTTACGATTTAGGTTTTAAATTACTCATGCATTTCTATAGTTTTAAAACAGTAGTCGAAATTTTAGCAAATATAAGGAAAGCAAAACTGAATTGATTAAGTTGTGGATATTGAAAAATATTAATATTTTTCAAAACGAAATTTTTGTATGAAAACATCTACGTTATTAAAAATAGTTTTATCCATACTTATCTGTCTTGGAATTGGATTTGTAGGCTCCATAGCCACTCAAACAACTGTAAATACTTGGTTTGTCACTTTAAATAAACCAAGCTTTAATCCTCCTAGTTGGATTTTTGCTCCAGTTTGGACTTTTTTGTACGTACTTATGGGAATTGCTGCAGGACTGGTGTGGAGCAGAGGTTTTCATCATGTGTGGGTAAAAACCGCGCTTTATCACTTTGGATTTCAACTTGTACTTAATGCGGCCTGGTCCATTGTATTTTTTGGATATCAATCACCTTTAGCAGCACTCTTCATTATTTTGGCTCTTCTTGTATTGCTGTTAATTACCTTTAAATGGTTTAAAGTGGTTAATACCCTTTCGGCTTACTTATTGATTCCTTATATCTTATGGGTTTTATTTGCAACAGCTCTTAATTTTGAAATTTGGAGGCTTAATTAAAAGAAGCCTCTTCGAAATTTTGATCATTTGCACTCATCAAACTACTAAGTTCTTATTTATCAATATGTTGAAATCGTATTAAATTGTCCCTAGAGCATAAAGCTGCTCTAAATTAGGAGTATCACTGCCACCATCTGGTTCAAGTGTAATGCCAAAGCCTTCAGAATTAGGTATGCCTTGTAGCTTGAACAAATTATTATCTATCGAGCTAACTTGAGCTAAAACACCTATACTTCTTGGAGTTAAAGGCTCAAACGTGAGTGACCATGCTTGATAAACCATACCTTCTGGTGGATCTGGTAATTGACTTGTATCTAGTATCAACTCTTCCCTTTCTTCGTTATAAAAAGCTGTAACAAACGCATTTGGAGCATTGAGCTCATTGCCAGGAAGGTTCAGCTTTTTTGTGTTAGGTTGCGCAACTTCTTGTAATAGATTTTCTAATCGTTCAGCTTTTTCATTAGAATCCACAATTTGAGTCTCTTTATTCTTTAGCTCTTGAGAACTCACTCTAATTTCCTCTTTCAAGTCTTGGTTTAATTTCAAAAGCCATAAAATTCCACCCAAAAGTAAAATGGAAGCAGCCCAACCAAAATAGGAGTAATTTGAAGTAATTACTCTCACTTTGGGAGTGGTAGAGCTTTTCCTTTTTTTGATTTTCAGACTAATATCATTTTTTATCGTAGACCGCAGACCTGGTGATGTAGCCTTGGATAGTTTCATCAGTGCAGCTTCAATGGCCTCCACTTCTTTTTGAAGTTCAGGATCCTTAGTTACATCCTCAGCTACTCTTGCCTGTTCTTCAGTAGAGAGTGAGCCGCACACGTAAAGCTCAAGAAGTCCAGATTCTATATATTCTTTTGTCGTCATAATTACTCTAAAGTTTCTTTAAGTGAATTCAAGCAAGCTCTATTTCTAGATTTTACTGTACCTAAAGGTATTTCTAATGTTTCTGAGGCCTCTTTTTGTGTATATCCTTTAAAGAATAATAAATCTATTAATTTAATACACATCGGTTTAAGCTGATCCACAAACTTTCTAATACCAAAACCATCACTCATACTATCTAGGTCTTTATCATCTTTTATAAAAAATGAAAAATCATCAAAATCTGAATTTTTCTTTTTATTTTTAAAGGATTTCGACCTTAATTTATCTATTGCTGAATTCCTTGATATATTTAATAACCACGTAAAAAACCTTCCCTTTTCAGTTGAGTACGTATCGGATTTATCCCAAACTTTTATAAATACATCCTGAAGCACTTCCTCTGCAACTTCTGCATCATTCACAATGCTATTTATAATTCCAAAAATATTCTCAGAATACATATCATATATTTTGGAAAAGGCAATTTCATTCTTTTGCTTCAATTGAAGAATAAGTTCATCTGGCTGCATTGCAATTTTTTTTAAACTTACTCATTATATTTCATTTAAAAAACTCTTTTTTAAAAAAGGGGAATTGTAAAATAACTCAATACAATTCCCCAGTCATCAACCAAAAAACAACCAAACATTAATTTACTTGAGTTATGTAATTAACTAACTTACTTATAAACATTTACGTAAAAAAGACCAATAAGGTTCATTTATCTTACAAATTAGAAATTACGATCAAAATAAATGATGATTTAAAAATGTATTTTCGCAATCTATGAATTGGATAAGAGTTATCATACCTGCCTACAATGAAGAGGCTTCCATTGCTAAGGTTATTCACGATATTCCTTCACATGTTTCTGAAGTGATAGTGGTAGATAATCAATCTACAGATGAAACCTCCAAACAAGCAAAAAATGCGGGTGCCACTGTTCTTCAAGAATCTAAAATGGGTTACGGCTACGCCTGCCTTAAAGGTATGTCTTACCTTAAGAGCTTAAAAGAACCTACTGATATTGTTGTATTTCTTGACGGAGACTACAGTGACTATCCTGATGAGATGAATAAAATTGTGGCACCCATTCTTATGCAAGATATTGACTTTGTAATAGGCGCTAGAGTCAAATCCAAACGAGAGCCAGGAGCCATGACGTTTCCACAAATTTTTGGAAATTGGCTAGCTACCACCTTAATGCGACTATTATTCAACTCAAAATTTACAGACCTTGGTCCTTTTCGGGCTATTAAGTATGAAAAACTTTTAGATTTGAAGATGCAAGATAAAACCTATGGCTGGACTGTAGAAATGCAATTGAAAGCCTTAAAACAAAAGTTATCTTACGCGGAAGTTGAAATTAATTACAGAAATAGAATAGGAACATCTAAAGTGTCTGGAACTGTAAAAGGAGCGGTTATGGCCGGTGTAAAAATTTTAGGGTGGATTTTTAAATATGCTTTCAAATGATTTTAAATTACATCATAATTGCTCTTTATAGTGGGTCCCTTTTAGTGATTCTCTTATACAGCTTACTTCAATTAGAGCTTGTTTTCAACTATAAAAAGGCAAAAAAACAGAAGAAAACCTACCCTAAAGAGCCTCAAGACTGGCCTATGGTAAGCGTACAGCTTCCACTATTTAATGAAAAATATGTAGTGGAACGATTGCTAAAAACCATTTCTAATTTGGATTATCCCAAATCAAAATTAGAAATTCAAGTACTGGATGACTCAACTGATGATTCAAAATTTATCACTGAAAGGCTAACCAAAGACTTAAAAGAAAAAGGCTTGGATATCAAATATATCCATAGAAGACGTCGAGAAAACTATAAAGCTGGAGCGCTTAAGGAAGGGCTTACTCAAGCTAAAGGAGAGTTTATTGTTGTTTTTGACGCAGACTTCTTGCCTCCATCCAATTGGTTAAAAAAAACCATTCCTCATTTTAATACAGCTGAGATTGGTGTAGTACAAACACGCTGGGGGCACGTGAATAGGAATTACAGTCTACTCACAAAAATTCAAGCTTTCGCTTTAGACTTTCATTTTAGTATTGAACAAGTTGGGAGGTCCTATGGAGGGCATTTTATCAATTTTAACGGAACCGCTGGAGTCTGGAGAAAAACCTGTATTGAAGATGCAGGAAACTGGGAAGGAGACACGTTAACGGAGGACCTTGACTTAAGCTATAGAGCCCAACTCAAAGGCTGGAAATTCACCTATTTAGAAGAGGTGGTAACCCCAGCAGAATTGCCTGTGGTACTCAGTGCGGCAAGGTCTCAGCAGTTCCGCTGGAATAAAGGAGCAGCAGAAAATTTCAGAAAAAATTTCAGATCTGTTATCAATTCTAAAACATTACCCTTCAAAACCAAGCTTCACAGTTTATTTCATCTGCTCAATTCAAGTATGTTTTTGTTGATTTTAATTGTAGCTGTTTTAAGCATACCTATTCTATACATTAAATACCAGCAAAGCGCTTTGGATTTTATCTTCTACATATTGGCCATCATGGGAGTAAGTACTTTTATTTTCATTTATGGCTACTGGACAAGTTACAAACAAATGCATCCAGTTCGTATTAAATCTTTCTTTGAATTTTTGGTTTTATTTATCTCGTTTTTTTCAATAGCAATGGGGTTATCTGTTCACAACACCTTAGCAATTTTGGAAGGGCATTTCAACAAGAAATCGGCATTTATTAGAACCCCAAAATTTGACATTGCTTCCAGCAAGGATACGTGGAAGGGTAAAATGTACGTAAACAAAAAACTATCCATTCTTAATGGTATTGAAATTTTGTTGTTTGGCTACTTCTTATACGGGCTTTATAGCGCTTACCTCACTCAAGATTTTGGACTTGTCTTATTTCACATAATGCTCGCATTTGGTTTTGGTTTCATCTCTTTTAAAACTATTTTTTCTAAAGCCTAATGAACTCTAAAACATGGCAATTAGGCGCTCAACTACTAAGTGTACTTCTGCTTTGTATTATCTACTATTGGATGGGTTATGAGCTGGAACGCTCACAATTTTGGACACTTTTTGTTATGTATTCTCTTGCATTTGGTCTTTCTTGTTACCTCTTTAAAAGCAAGATACAACTCAGGTCTTTATTAGGATTAAGCTTTGTATTCAAATTAATCTTTTTGATTTCTGCTCCGGAATTATCTCAAGATTTCTACAGGTTTATATGGGATGGGATGCTAGTAGAGCATGGTATAAACCCTTATTTGCATCTACCTCAAGACCTTATGCTTAAGAATGAGGTGGCTAATATTCCAATAGCAAAATTACTATATCAAAACATGGGAGAGTTAAGTCAGACAAATTTTTCCACCTACCCTCCTATTGCTCAATGGGTTTACAGCACGGCATACAATTGGGCTGGTGATAATTTGATGCTAAACCTTATCTACACGAGGTGTTTTTACCTCTTGGCAGAAGTAGGTATAGTTGTTTTTGCTATGAACGTATTAAAAAAGATGTTACTTCCACAAAAACAAATTTTGCTTTTTGTTTTGAACCCTATGGTTATATTAGAATCTAGCTTCAATTTACATTTTGAAGTAGTTATGCTGGCTTTCCTTGCCTTGAGCTTATACTATTTATATGCTTCAAAAATTTACCAATCCGCGCTAGCAATGGCCGGAGCAGTCGCTTCCAAATTACTACCATTGCTGTTTTTACCTTTATTATTCACATATTTTAATAAGACTTCTACTCTTTTTAATAGAAATCAAATTTTGAAATTTTTAAAGTTCATTATTGTTTTAACCTTAGGTATAGCATTAACTTACAGCTTTTTGTGGGACTCTGAATTGATTTCAAAAAACACCAAAACCTTGTCTCTGTACTTTTCTTCTTTTGAATTTAATGCTAGTGTGTATTATCTGTTAAGGTGGGTTGGCTATGGAATAACGGGATACAACACCATAAGTATCATCGGAAAACTACTAGCAATTTTAAGCTTTGCTTTTATCATTTTTTTGAGCTTTAGACAAAAGTCACTTAGTTTTAAAAACTTGATTCACTACATGCTTTTTGCTTCTACAGCTTACTATTTTCTTTCTACAACGGTGCATCCCTGGTATCTAATGTTGCCTTTATTTTTGAGCATATTTACACCTTACAAATACATGCTTCTCTGGAGCTGGCTCGCCTTTTTAAGTTATTCTGCTTACGGGGTCGATGTCGTAGATGAAAAACTTTGGTTAGTTGCCATAGAGTACATTGTAGTATTTGCTTTTTTAGGTTTTGAAATTGTACAGAAATCAAGATTTAAATTAAAGTCAACACATTAAAGCTTAAAAAGCTAAGTCTTCAAACCTCATTTATGATTAATCGATATTATTCAGTAGTTACAAAACATAACTTTCGCTTTTTAATCATGATAAATTTCAAAATTGAAGTTGGCAACATTTTTTTTAATTATTGCCGATTTCCATTTGAAATAAACTCACCATTGCATTTTTATAATGAGCTGGAAGCCCTTTGGTATTTTTTAGTTTAACTAGGCCTAAGAAGTCAAAACCACACTTGCTATAGTAGTTGATGAGACTTTTGTTATTACCCACCGTATCCATTCTAATCCATTGTTTCTGATTGTCTTTGCCATAAATTTTTATCCAATGAACGATTTTGGACACTAAATGTTGTCCTCGATAGTTTGGATTTGTAGCGATTCTATGAATGTAAACTGCGGGATCTTGATTGCGTTCTTCCCAAATCTGAGGATCGTTAAAAGTCGTTGCCCAAACACAAGCCACAACTCCATCTATCATTAGCTTCCATTGCCTATGTTCAGAAATTTCTGTTTCTACAAGTGTTCTGTCAAATTTTGGCCAATGGGAAGTAAACTTGGATTTTTGAAAATCTGTAGCGAGTCTATACAAACGAAAGATTTCATCCATATCACTCATGATACTATTTTGAATTTGAAAGTTCACTTAGAATAGCCTTAATGTGTTAATTTTAACTTTGTAATTATAATTGAACTCACGAGTATATTATAAAGCTTTTCAAAAAAAATTCCAACTTAAGCAAACCTATTCTTTCAGTTTGATTTTAAGGATTCCATCTACTTGTTTTGGGTCGTATCCTTCATTTTCGATATCTAATGAAAATTTAATAACTTCCAGTGTTTTTAAATTCTCAGGATCTAATTCTTTAAAAGCATCATATTCCACTTCTACTCCATCCACAAGGTAGATCAAATTGTCATTGGAATTTGTTTTCATAGAAAGCTTTGTATTTTCCTCTAGGTACTTAGAGACAAATGCATCGTCTTTGGTTGTGACGTCAACGACCCCTTCAATTTCTTTAGGGTCAAAACCCTTTTCTTTAATCTCTTCTGGAGTTTTTAAAACCTTAATGGATTTAATTTGGTTAGGATTGAGTTGATTTAACTCATCTTGCTCAATTTCTTTGCCCTCTTTGATGTATTTCACATTCTGCTGAGTCCTTATTTGCATTGTGGATACTCTAGATTTCTTATTGGGTTGAGAAGCGTCAATTTGGTTGTCTTTAGTAAAAATTTTAATCACAGTATCAACACTTTCAGAATCATAGCCTTCAGCTTGCACGTTTTCTTTACCTTTTATCACGCTTATGGATGCCATCTTTTCTGGTTTAAGCTTTAAAACGTCTTCCCTACTCGCTTTTAGTCCATCAATACTAAACGCAGAAGATGAATTTTGAAGTTCCGTTTCAAAATTTAAAAATTTACTTTGAGGCTGAGAAGAGGTATTAGAACGTGAAATAGTTTTATTTAACAACTCTTCTTCAGTTGATTTGGACATCTTAAAATCCTTCAAAGTCACCAAAACAGGTTTGTAGTCTTTTGTGACGTTTATAAAAAGTAATTCTTTAGTAAAGTTACGCCTAAATTTATCTGTAAGAAAAGGTGCCATATCCCTTATATCATCATACACAGATTGAGAAAAATCTTGTAGAGTTTGGATTGATAAAGTTTGAGTTTCTTCTGAAAACGAATATGTATCTACAGGAATAAAGGTATTTGCAAGTTTACTTTTATTGAACTCCGTCCCATTAATAACAAAGTGCTGAGTAGTCTTTAGTTTTTCATAATTTAAGGCACTGGCCTTGTCAACTGTATCATTTGATTGAAACTCAAACCTACTATGTACTGTAATTGTATCAACAGTAGACTCTTTAGCCTGAGCTTTGGTTTCTACTTGAAAAAAAAGAAAAAATACAATAAGTAATGGAGTGATAATAAATAATTTCCAAAATGAAGCCTGAGTTTGATTTTTATTGAGCATAACGATACGTTTTTTAATGGGAGATTGATGAAATGAATGTTGCAATTGAGATTGAAATTGTTGTTGTGTGATGTTATATAAAGTTAATTGGTAGTCTTTTTTTGGGATTTTATAAGCTACTTGAGCATCAGCCTCGTATTCAAGGTTGAGTACTAAACTTTTTTGATACAACCACGCAAACGGATTGCACCAAAACACACAAGTGTAGAGGTGTGAAAAAAGAATATCCCAAGAGTGCTTACACTTGATATGCGCATTTTCATGAATTAAAATGGTATTCAACTCCTCTTCAGAATAGCATTTAGGGTCGTATACGACATAATTGAGAAATGAAAATGCACCTTTTGAGGTAGGCGTCTGCAAATGAAAAACACCATCCACTTGATAGCTTTGTGAGCGTTTCAAAAAACGCAATAGTTTCCAAAATTTCATAACCAAATTAATGAAAAACACCAGTGAAATCAGCAAATACAAAATTTCAACAAAGCCATTATCCCAAATAAATGACCATGCTGAACTCATTTGAGAGGGCTCAACCTCAGCACTAAACACTTCCGAAGAACTCGGTAAAATAAAAGATGGATTAGAAGAAATTTCCTTGATTTTTGTATACGTCAAAAGAGGTAAAAGTAGACTCAATAGGTAACCTAAATGTAGGTAAATTCGTTTCCATCTATGGTAAGTTTCTGCTTCTAGAAACACTTTATAAATCACCCAAAATAAGGTTAAAAGAAAAGAAGCTTTTGCTAGGTAAATAAATAAATCCATCAGCTTTTGTTTTTGATGAGCTCGAGAATCTCTTCCAGCTCTTGTTTTGAAATTTTGTCTTGCTGAGCAAAAAAGGACACCATGTTTTTGTAAGAACCTTCAAAAAAACGAGACGAAGTTTGCTCCATAATTTTCTCGCTATAAGAAGTTTTATCCACTAGTGGAAAATATTGGTGACTTTTCCCAAAGGCTGTATGGGCCACAAAGCCTTTATCTTCCAGAAGCCGAACCAGCGTAGAAATGGTGTTGTAATGCTGTTTACCGTCAAGTTCTTCTATGATTTCTTTTACAAAAGCTTTTTTTAATTTCCAAAGTACGGCCATTAACTCCTCTTCTTTGGGCGTAAGTTTTTCTAATTTTTTCATTGTAAAATTGAATTTAATTCAATTTTAAACTAAAAAAACAGTTATATAACTAAAAATTCAGTTTTTAACATTTTTAGAGATGGGTTCAAGTATTAATTTAAAAGTTACCTTCTTAATTGGTTATTCTAAACAAGCGCAATGAATTCAATAATTTCTTACATTTGAGCCAAAACTTATAGCATGCCAACTTGGGAATCTCTTTTATCGTTGAAACGCCAAGGCGATAAAAATAAACGCATTAGAAAGGAACAAGACGATACCCGATTGGGTTTTGAAGTGGATTACGACCGTGTCATTTTTTCATCAGAATTTAGAAGTTTGCAGGATAAAACACAGGTTATTCCGCTTTCTAAAACGGATTTTGTACACACGCGCTTAACCCACAGTTTAGAAGTTTCTGTGGTGGGCCGATCTTTAGGGAGGCTGGTAGGCAAAAAAGTTCTTGAAAAACACCCTCAGCTTCAAGCTACTCACGGACATCATTTTAATGATTTTGGAGCTATTGTAGCGGCGGCTGCACTTGCTCATGATATTGGTAACCCACCGTTTGGGCATAGCGGGGAGCGGGCTATTGGAGATTATTTTAAATTTGGCAACGGTAAACGCTTCCAATCTCAATTGCCCAAAACTGTCTTTAAAGATCTCTCTAAGTTTGAAGGCAATGCCAATGGATTCAAGCTACTCACAGATGATAAATACGGTTCACCTGGCGGCTTACGCTTATCATACGCAACCTTGGGCGCATTTACCAAGTATCCAAAAGCTTCACTTCCTCACAAGCCAAGCAAACAAGTTGCCGACAAAAAGTATGGATTCTTCCATCAACAACAAGACAAATTTCAGGATGTCGCCAAAGAACTCGGTCTAGAAAAAAATGGAAATAGCGATGAAATAAGGTATAAAAGACATCCTCTTGCTTTTCTCGTAGAAGCTGCTGATGATATTTGCTATACCATCATCGATTTTGAAGACGGTATTAATTTGGGATTAATTCAAGAAGATTATGCTCTAGAATACTTATCTAAAATTGTTTCAAAAAGCATCAATACAGAAAAGTATTCAAAGTTATCAACTACCAAGAACAGAATAAGTTACTTGCGTTCTCTAGCCATTGGAGCGCTTATAGAAGATGCCGTTTGTATTTTTATGAAGAATGAAGAGGCTATTTTAAAAGGCGATTACCCCTATGCTTTATTAGATAAATCTGCTTATAAAGTGCAAATAGAGGACATCATCAACATCAGTATTAATAACATTTACCAAAGCCAGGAAGTGCTGGATAAAGAAATTGCAGGATATAAAATCCTGACTCAAATCTTGGATGATTTCACCACTGCTGTTGAGCATCAGCATGCAGGAAAAGCTTCCAATTTTGACAAACTGATTCTGAAAAATTTCCTGAAAGATTTTGATTTTTCAGAAAGCAAACTTGAAGATTGGCTTATCGATGTATGTTCATTTGTAGCATCGTTAACCGATAGCAATGCCTTGAGAACCTACAGAAAATTGACAGGGAGTGATCTTTGAAAAGTGAAGCCCCCTAACCCCCTAGGGAAAACTCCTCTGCAAACACGTTAAAGGAGAGTTTTTTTGATTAGAGCTTGAAATAGAAAAAAAATAAATCTAGAAAATATTTGCAAACTTCACATTTCTGAGCTGTAACAAATATTAAATATCGAATAAGGAATAAAAGTTACTGAATTTTAAACTGTCATTCTGAAAAGGATATTTGTGATCCCACTTCACCACTAAAAAACTCCTGAATAATTCCCGAAAGTAATTCAGGATGTTCTATATAAGACATGTGTCCGCCAGGTAAAATTTCAAGTTGAATGTTGGCTTGTTCTGCTATGTTTTTAGTCTTTTCAAAATTGATGACGCTGTCTTCTTCCCCTAAAATCAGAAGACCTATGTTACTCAAATTTTTCAAAACTTCAGTTCTATCTTTTCGATCTCGCATGCCCTTCAACGTATTGATGATGCCTTGCTGTGAACATTTCTTAGCTTCTTCTACAGCAGTATTAATTTCCGAAGAAAGTCGCTTTTGATCTTCTGGTAAAAACAAATGTTTTACCGCCATGCTAATAAAAGCATCTGGATATTTTTGAATCATCTTAATAGCTCGATTGCGTTGCTTTTGTTTCTCTTTTGAGTCGGGTACTGGTGAAGAATTGAGAAGAATCAATTTATCGAGCTTTGGACCGTAGATTTGCTCTTCATTTTGAAGAATTTCTGCAATAGCTAAAGCAACATAGCCTCCCATAGAATGCCCAATTAGACTAAAGGTTGTTAGTTGTTTATTATCTGCGAAAGCCAAAATCAGCGCAGCATAATCTTCCATCGTATGAATATAACCAATAGCTTCAGTCTCTCCATGACCGGGTAAATCTAAAGCGAAAACCCTATGTGTTTTGGAAAGTTCCTTGTGAATGCTTTCCCACATCGAAGCATTTTCTAAGAATCCGTGTAATAATATAATGGCTTCACCCTGCCCAGAAGCTAGATAGTGAATTTTAGTTTGCTTATAAGTAAAGGTCATGAATCTAAGTAGATCTAAATAAAATTAGTCAACTGGTAGATTAGTAAACCAGTTGAATAGGGAAAAATCTCATTTTTTAAGTAGTAAAAAACTTTTCTAGACTAAAAAACTGAGAACTACTAACTATTCATCAAATCTTCAATCTCTTCAATTTCAATAGGGATATTAGCCATCAAATTTTTAGGACTACCCGTATCTTGTATAACTACGTCGTCTTCAAGGCGAATGCCCATGTGTTCATCAGGAATATAAATTCCAGGTTCTACCGTAAAAACTTGATTGGCTTTCATCGGCTCATGAAGAAGTCCATAATCATGAGTATCCAGACCTATATTATGAGAGGTACCGTGCATGAAGTATTTTTTATAAGCTGGCCAATCAGGGTTTTCGTTTTGAACATCAGCTTTATCCAAAAGTTTTAAATCCAGCAATTCTGAAGTCATTAATTTACCAACCTCCACATGAAATTCTTTCCAAATGGTCCCTGGTACCAGGATTTCAGTTGCTAGATTTTTCACCTTATTCACAGCTGTATAAACCTGCTTTTGTCTATCAGTATATCGTCCAGAAACTGGAATGGTTCTGGTCATATCACTGGAATAATTAGCATACTCCGCACCCACGTCAATCAGTATTAAATCTCCTTCTTTCAACTGATTTTTATTTTCGATATAATGTAAAACAGTCGCATTTTTACCACCACCAATAATGGGTGTATAGGCAAAACCTTTAGATTTATTCATCAAAAATTCATGCAAAAACTCTGCTTCCAATTCATATTCCCATTTTCCGGGTTTGACATAACTCAAGATTCTTCTAAAACCTTTTTCTGTAATATCACAGGCTTTTTGCATCACCTCTAGTTCTAATGGATGCTTAACAGACCTTAACCGCTGTAAAATAGGATTACTTTTTGCAACTGGGTGTGCTGGATAAGTTTCCTTAAGCCATTTATTAAAACGGTCTTCCCGAGTTTGGGTTGCATGAGCTGCTCTATAATGTTCATTGGTATTGATGTACACTAACTCACTTTGTGCCATAAGCTCATTAAACACTTTCTCAAAGTCTTGTTTCCAGTAGACAGTGGTGACACCAGAAACTTCATAGGCTTGTTTTTTGTTTAGCTTTTCTCCTTCCCAAACTGCTATGTGTGGATTGGTTTCTGTTAAAAACAAAACCTCTCTATGTTTTGGGTCTGGTGCATCTGGAAACAATACCAACAGACTTTCTTCTTGATCCACACCGCTCAGGTAATAAAGATTACGATCTTGCTGAAAAGGAATGGTGCTATCTGCGCCAATGGGGTAAACATCATTTGAGTTAAAGACAGCAATGCTACCTGGCAACATTTGGCTCATAAAGTTCTGTCTATTCTGAATAAACAATTGATTGGATATGGGTTGATAACGCATGAAATTTGTGTTTTTTCTCAAATATATTAAATGATTGTTGATTTAGATACAAAATGAAATAGTTTACCAAAAAATGACCTTTTTAGCTCTTGTACCTACTCATTTAAATTGCATCACAGATAGATTTAAAAGTTCCAAAACAATTGGTTTTGCATGATTTTACGGTAGTACATCAATAGCAAAAATAAATTTAATAGTAGGTTTCAATTTCCTTTCAATCGCTGCCAGAGTTCTATAAGTAATTCCTTGGCATCTCCTCTAGTTTTGGGTTGCTCTTCAACCCTAAGCCTTTGACCGTCTTCATTAAGAAGATAGGAAAATGCAAACTTTTCTGAATCAGGACTTAAACTTATAAGCCCAAACCTCAAATCATTCAAAAAAAGTTGATCTTGATTTTGCGTGATTGTAAACCAACCTTGAGTTACATCTATAAGCCGGTTTAAATTATCATAATGCTTTAAGTGATCAATTTTGTGATGTTGCTTTGGGTAAGGTCTAAACTCTATGGGTTGAGAATCAAAAACTGAATATTCTGCAATATAAAATTCATCTTGAGCTTTTACATTTGCAGACCATAGTAAAGTATTGAAAGGTGTTGGCTTGGTCTCCAAATCTAGATAAGAAATATTCTGCGTTTTGAGAGCATTTTCAAACTTCACATAGGTATAAGCCTTCATAGTTAATGTAATGAACAGGTAAGTTGAGCTCAATATCAATCCGAGTCTGTTGAGTTTTTTACGCCTTTCTGAAGTTCTATTCAGCCTAGCTGCTGCTATAAGGCACACCAAAAAAGGCACTGTGTAAAGCGGGTCTATAACAAAAACTGATTTGATTGCAATTCTCAAATCTAATGGCCAAAAAAGCTGAGTCCCCCAAGTGGTGAAGCAGTCTAAGAGCGGATGTGTAAATAACCCCCAAAACATGAGCTTAGACCATTCTTTCCAGTTTGCTTCAGAATGTATTTTGGAAATCAGATAGCCAAAAATAGGTGCCGCTAATAGTGAAAATGCTAAGGAATGAGAAAAACCTCTGTGAATTTCTAGGGCTGAAACAGTATCATAAAAATATCCAACAAACACGTCTAAATCTGGAATTGTTCCAGCTATAGCCCCATAAATCATGGCTTTATTTCCTACTTTTCTACCTAAAACAACCTCACCAACAGCTGCACCTAGCACAATTTGCGTAAGCGAGTCCATTAAGCTGTTACCAGTTGAATCGTTTCCTTATGGAGTTGCTTTAGTAAAACGGTTTTATCCTTTTCTATTCGTTGAATAGCTTCTTCATCATAATGCCTTATGGTAAAAAGAGAAACGCCTTTTTGATGGTGAACTTTAAATTTAGCCTTAAGGATATCAATAAGTTTATCTACATTTTTGAACTTATTATCCACACAAACAGAAAAACTAATGGCAGAGTTTTGAATTAAATCTACTTTGACTTGATGCTTATGGAATAATGCAAACACTTCACTTATATTTTCTTCAACAAAAAATGAGAAGTCCAAAGTGGATAGAGACAAAAATACCAGGTCTTTTTTGACGATGTAACACGGCAGTAAAGGATTCAATAGTTTTCCCTTTCCTACTTTTGTGCCATGGTCTTTTGGGTTATAAAACGATTTTACAAACAGTGGGATTTCTTTTTGCTGTAGCGGTTGCAAGGTTTTGGGGTGAATAACAGACGCTCCATAAAACGCAAGCTCTATGGCTTCTTCATAAGAAATTTGTTCCAAAAGACTTGTGTTTTCAAACACATTTGGGTCTCCATTAAGAACACCAGGCACATCTTTCCAAATGGTCACGTTTTCAGCATTAAGGCAATACGCAAAAATTCCCGCAGTATAATCCGAACCTTCACGCCCCAAAGTGGTTGTAAAATTATTGGCATCAGAACCTATAAACCCTTGAGTGATACTGAGTTCTTCAGG
>PXBV01000055.1 GCA_003565575.1 Psychroflexus sp.
TTCAAACTCAATACTAAGTTAATTTTATTATTAAATCATCTGCATACACCATCACGCCAGGTTTCAATTCAATCTTACTTACTTCTCCTTCTGCATTGGCTGTAACGGTGGTTTCCATTTTCATGGCTTCAATAATAAATAAAGGTTGATTTTTCTTCACCTTATCGCCTTTTTTCACAAGAACATCTGTTAATGAGCCTTGGAGCGGTGCGCCAATTTGTTTTTCATCAGACTTGTCTGCTTTCACATGAGACACTTTTTCAACTTTTACACTTTCGTCTCTTACAAGGAGATTACGAGTTTGACCATTCACTTTAAAAAACACCGTTGTCATGCCATCTTCATCGGTTCTACCAATAGACACAAGTGTTATCAACAGGGTTTTTCCCCTATCTAGTTCAACCACAATTTCCTCTCCCGGAACCATGCCGTAGAAAAAATTCTTAGTTGGCAAATTGAACACACTACCATACTTTATATGGTGATTATACGCGTCTGTAAATACTTTGGGATACAATTTATAAGATAAAAAATCTGTAAATTCCAATTCCCTGTCCATATCGGTAGAAAATGTATTTTGAAATTCTTTAAATTCCTTTTCAAAATCAACAGGTTCCATGTGAGCGTTTGGTCGATCTGTATAAGGTGTTTCTCCTTTTAGAATGATCTTCTGAATTTTCTCTGGGAAACCACCAACGGGCTGCCCCAAATCTCCTTTGAAGAAACTCACCACCGATTGTGGGAAGGATAAATTTTCGCCGTCTTCAAGAACATCCTTTATGCTCAAATTATTACTGACTAAAAACTGAGCCATGTCCCCAACTACTTTTGAGCTAGGAGTTACTTTAATGATATCTCCAAAAAGTTGATTCACTTGGGCATACATGTCTGTGATTTCATGAAATCTGTCGGCGAGTCCTAAAGATTCTGCTTGTGGTTTCAAATTAGAATATTGTCCACCAGGAATTTCATGAGTGTAAACTTCACCCGTTCCAGATTTCAATCCAGATTCAAACGGGTAGTAATAGGTTCTCACTTGTTCCCAGTAAATGGAGTATGTATTTAAACTTTCGTTATCCAATTTGTTTTCTCTAGGATGGTATTTCAAGACCTCGACCAGAGCATTGAAATTGGGCTGCGAGGTCAATCCAGACAAACCGCCAAGGGCAACATCAACCACATCTACACCTGCTTCTATGGCATTGAGATACGTAGAGGCTTGCATTGAGGACGTGTCGTGAGTATGCAGGTGAATAGGAAGCTTTACCTCAGATTTTAAAGCCGAAACCAATTCTTTAGCGGCATTTGGTTTTAATAATCCCGCCATGTCTTTAATAGCGATGATGTGCGCACCTGCGTTTTCCAGATCTTTGGCTAACTGAATGTAATACTCTAAGGTGTATTTGGTTCGCTTAGGGTCCATAATATCTCCCGTGTAACACATAGAGGCTTCTGCTAAACCACTAGTGTTTTTTCTCACGTATTCAATACAAGGAGCGATAGATTCCATCCAGTTTTGAGAGTCAAATATTCTGAAAATGTCTATACCATTTTCCCAAGATTCGGTCACAAAACGTTCTATCAAGTTGTCTGGATAGGCAGTATAGCCCACGCCGTTGGAGCCTCTTAGAAGCATTTGCAATAAAATATTGGGCATTGCTTTTCTCAAGATTTTTAGGCGTTCCCATGGGTTTTCTTTTAAGAATCGCATACATACATCGAAGGTAGCACCACCCCACACTTCCATACTGAATATTTCAGGATGAGACTTGGCATAATTGGCCGCTACTTTTTGCATGTCGTAAGTTCGCATACGTGTAGCCAAAAGACTTTGGTGCGCATCTCGCATGGTGGTATCTGTAAAGTGAATTTTCTTTTCGTTGGATAACCACTTCGAAAATTCTTCTGGCCCGAGTTCTGTCAGCAAATCTTTAGTGCCTTTTTGGTAGGAAGTTGATTTAGAAACTTTAGGAATTTCAGGCTTTAGAAATTTAGGATTGTCAATAGTATGTTTTACATCTGGATTTCCATTAATAGTTACATCACCTAGAAATTGCACTAGTTTGGTGGCTCGGTTTCTCGGTTCTTTGATGTTGAAAAGCTCAGGCGTGTTTTTGATGTAATTTACGGTGACTTTTCCTTCACGGAAGGTGGCATCTTTCAAAATATTATCTAGAAACGCAATATTGGTTTTTACACCGCGTATTCTAAATTCTGCTAGCGCACGTCTCATTTTTTTGCAAGCATCATCTAGAGTTCTACTGCTCGCAGAAATTTTGACCAACATCGAATCGAAGAATGGCGAAATCTTTACGCCTTGGTAAACACTTCCCGCATCTAGACGAATGCCAAATCCAGAGGCACTTCTGTAGGTGGTAATCGTTCCATAATCGGGTTTAAAGTCGTTTTTTGGATCTTCGGTTGTAATTCTGCATTGAACCGCATAGCCGTTGATAGAGACCGATTCTTGATTGGGCAGCTTGATTTCTTCGTCAGATAATTTGTAATTATCGGCAATGTAAAGTTGAGTCTTAATTAAATCTACTCCTGTCACAACTTCAGTCACCGTATGCTCTACCTGCACACGGGGGTTGACTTCAATAAAATAAATGCTACCGTCTTCATCCACAAGAAATTCTACGGTACCTATATTATTATAGTTGACGGCTTTACAAATTTTTACGGCATAGTTATAAAGATTGTTTTTGACCGTTTCATCCAAATCTTTGGATGGCGCAAATTCTATAACTTTTTGGTAGCGACGCTGCACAGAACAATCCCTTTCAAAAAGGTGAAGGATATTTCCATGATTATCAGCGACAATTTGGATTTCAATATGTTTTGGATTTTCTATAAATTTTTCAAGGAAAACCGTTTCATCGCCAAAGGCATTTTTGGCTTCACGCCTAGATTCACCGTAAGCGTTTTCAAGTTCATCCATACTTCTCAAGACTCTCATACCTCGGCCACCACCGCCAGATGCAGCTTTTAGCATCAGCGGAAAACCAATTCTTTCGGCTTCTTCGGTAGCAATTTCTAGGGACGTTAAGTCTTTTTGATTGCTTTCTATAATAGGCACTTGGTTGTCTATGGCCACTTTTTTAGCGGTGACCTTATCGCCCAAAGACTTAAGAACCTCTACGTTTGGCCCTACAAAAATGATGTCATTATCCTTACAAGCTTGCGCAAATTTGGCATTTTCAGAGAGGAAGCCATAGCCAGGATGTATAGCATCTACACCGTTATTTTTAGCTACTCGTATGATTTCTTCTATATCTAGGTAGGGTTTGAGCGGTTCTTTATCATCACCTACTTGGTATGACTCGTCTGCTTTGTATCGGTGTAAGGAATATCTATCTTCATAGGTGTAAATTCCAACAGTTCTTATACCGATTTCTGTACAAGCTCGAAAAATTCTGATGGCAATTTCTCCTCTGTTGGCAACTAAAACTTTTTTGATATTCATGTGGGTCTTATTTAATGCTTTATGTTTGCTTTAAAGTTATAAAATAATTTTACCCACGTCATAGTATTTTTAAATTTTTAAAACTTACCTAAATTAAACTGATGAACTTTCAACTAACTACCCTAGAAGGAACTCCTATTTGGTTTGAGTCTTTATTGAAACGAAAAGCTACCAACTTGATATTGTTCTATAACACCTATTGTCTTGGATGTACCGGGAGAGCCTTGCCTTTTGCTTATGCACTGCGTCAAGATTTCCCAGACTTGAATTTGGTGGTGATTCATACCAATTTTGGGAATCAAAGTTTTTCTAAAGCTGAAATTTTAGACGTTTTTACTTCAAAATCCTCTCCTTTTGACATTTATATTGACCCCAATGCGGAAGCTTATCAGTATTTTAATTGCGAAGGGACACCACATTGGATAGTTTTAGATAAGGATTTAATGCATTTTAGAAGTATCTTTGGCTCTCAAAAACAAAGTCAAAACAGATTGTTTTACGCTTTGGAATCTTTAAA
>PXBV01000151.1 GCA_003565575.1 Psychroflexus sp.
ATTCTGATGCAAAGGTAAACCATAAAGCGGAGACGTTTCTTTTATTTTGATTTTACCTTTATTTCCTCAACAATTTAAACCCGATTTGATATAACTCTATAGTTGTGATGTCTATCAATCCATAAGTATCTTGGTGGTATACTGATTGGCGTTTTGAATAAGCTTTACTATGTATAAGCCTGAAGACAGGTTGCTAGCAGATACGTTAATAGTTCCATTGGGAGTAACTTGTGCTTGTCTGGACATAACTTTTTTGCCAAGAGGGCTATACATCTCAACAGTAGTATTACTGCCAATTAAAGCTCTTGCTTGAATTGTAAACGAACCGTTTTTGGAAGGATTGGGGTAAATTATAAAGTCTGCATCTTCAAAACTTATGTTGCTTAAATTTTCAGTTAAAACCTCTATGCCAAAGGTACCAGGCTCTGCTATAGCTGTTCTATCTACTTGAATGTAATACGTTTCACCCGGATTTAATCCATGTAAATTCAACTCAGACAAGTTTTTTGAGGCGACATCCGTACCGCTATTCTTGTCATAACCTAGTTGTTCAAAGGTAGTGAAGTCGGTACAATCTGTAAAACTATAAACGGCAAGCTCAGAATCTTCAAGGCTTCCTCCTTCTATATCTGTTGTAATTTTTACGCTTCCAGTGGTAGGCGCTTCAAAAGAAAACCAAACTGAGCCTTGGATACCGTCCTCAAAATTAGTGTCAGGTTCATTGTCTTGAGCAGTAGCGCCTACAAGTGAAAATGCATCACCTAGTGACTGGGCATCTACTGCAAGTGGAGTGGCTTCGCAGGCATCATCATTAGTTACTTTTTTATAACAAATTTCTAAAGCAAACGAATTGATAGCTCCACCATCATCTTCAAATATATCTTGAACTTCTAACTTCCAATCGCCAGCTGGATTTTCTCCTATAAATTCAGCTAAAGACCCAAATTGAGGTCTAACAGTACCGGATAGTGTTGGAGTAACATTTTGCTCACAAGTAAATTGAGCTCCACTATCATCAAAAATCAATTCAATGTCTTCATAGCCTTGACCAAAATTACAAGGACGATTTAGTAACCTTATCGAGGTACCTTCTGGGCTTACAAGTGAAACTATTAAATCACTAACCCACGTATGATCTATCTTCACAGAAACCTTAACATCTTGTACTGAAAGTTCTTCAAAATACTCTGGAAAATTGATGATAGACACTTGGGTATTTGGGCTTTCTTCGTCTATTGTAATTGGGGTGTCTTGAGCTTCTTCTTTAGGTAAGCAAGCTAAAGCTGATGTAGAAAAGCTAGATGAAGAATAAGGACTTTCAGAACAAACATTTTTAGCTTTTACTCTCCAGTAATACTCTTGATTTTCCTCTAATTTCTGGTTGAGTTTGTATTCGTTTGCAGTGGTGGTTTCTTGAAACACGATGTTATTAAAAGACGCTTCTTCAGAAATTTGAATTTCATATGAAATTCCATTCCCAGAGATTTCTTCCCAACTGAATGTAGGGGTTAAGTCTTGCCTAGCTTCTTCATTCATAGGACTTAGTAGAACCACATCGTCAATTGGCTCAGTGTTTAACAAATTGAGTTCAAGATTTAAGGTTTTACTCTCACTTCCAGAAGTAGCTGTTATTTTAAACGGGTACACCCCACCAGTGAGTTGATCGAGATTTTCAATACTTAGAAGCGTTGAACCTTCTTCGTTTAAGATTTCATCAGAAAAGCTAGGATTTAATTCTTCTGGTAAATCCAACACCTCAAAGTTGACATCATCATTAAAACCCTCCAGTGTCTCTAGCTTAATGTCATAACTCGCAAAAGCTTCGTTCGCGCAAAAGGTCTCACTGAACACGGGGGATGTAATATTGAAATTGGACGCTGCAATTCCAGAAACCACTAAACTGAAATCTTGGCTATTATTGGTTAAAACATTTTTATGAGTAATTTCAATAGTGTATGTACCTTCAGCATTAGGAATTTGAATTTTTTCCACATTATCGACATCGTTTACATCTTGAGTGGCAGGAGCAGAGGGGTTGCTAACATCGAGTTTCCAAGGGAAATGGGAGGTTTCATCTGGACCAGTTATTTTCATATCTAAATCGTTGACCAAGCGTGGAGTGCGATCGTCTTTATCATCTGGTCCTTGGGTTGATCCAGCGAGGTCCGTCCACACCAAAGTAGCTATCAGTTCTTCATCAGGGTTGAGGGCTTCCACTTCAAGGGTATAGGTGCTATTTTCAGTCAAGGTGTTTTCTTCAACTATACTTGTAAAACCATTAGAAGTGATGAGATTGGCAGATTCTGCAGTATCCATGAGTCCCCAGCCATATTTATAATCGGGTCCCGGTGCATCGCCAGCTTCTCGGGCAGAATGAATGACTAGGGCTTTAGCCGTAGAGGCTTTCATAAAAGAAGCATTGAGGTTTTGGTAATGCTCCTGGAGCAAAGCTATGCTTCCAGTTACACTGGGTGTAGCCATAGAGGTTCCTGTAGCTGTTCCATAAACATTATCTGCAACACTAGCACTGGATAAAGTTTGTGTGCCTTTTGCAGAAATATCGGGTTTTATACGGCCATCATCGGTAGGACCCCAACTGCTGGATGAGTTAATAGTAACACTCGAAGCATCTACATAGTTTTCTACTTCCTGCACATTGGCAACGGTAAGAACATTTTTAGAAAGGTTGTAACCCGTAATTAAATCGTAGCCATTTTTTTCTTCATTGAAATCTTGATTATTACTATTACCAGCTGCAAACACCATCAGATGAAAAGGAGCTTGAAATGCAATTTCATCAGTTACGCGAGATTGTCCTACGTATGCACCAAATACCCATTCATCTAAATTAGCCGGACCGAAACCATAAGAATGATTGGATAACAGCATCCCGTTTTGTGATGCTGCTGCTATTTCATTCAAATTGTCATTGAAATCATAGCCCAAAATACTGGAAGCTGGAGCCATACCTTTGGCCTCGGGGTTGATTCCAGATGCAATTAAGGTTCCAGCAACATGAGTAGGGTGAAAGTCAATTTCTTCGGGGTTATCGATATATACAATGCGATTTTCAAGTTCTTGATGGGTGGTTCTCGCTTTTTCGCCATCCCACATGCCTATTTCTATACCAGCTCCACTTAAGTTTAAGTTGAGTTCGTTGCCTGTGTATAACTTTTGGGTGTTAAGGGTTTTGGCGGCGCCTTCATTGAAGGTAGTTATATAAATTAAAGATCCGTCTTCCAGCACTTCCTCGAGTATGGAAATCCCTCCGCCTGGTTTTTTGATAACAAGATCTATATTGTGTTTTAAAGCATATTTGGTAAGTTCTTTTTTGCGTTGCTCCTGTTGCTTGGCTAGGGTTTTGCTTAGCTTTTTTAAAGTGGAGGTGTTGTAATTTTTGGTAATTTCTTTCTTCTGAATAGCATTTTGAGCCTGATGGAGTTGAGGGCAAATGATAAACAAAAGAAGGAGTAAACTAGCTTTAATAAATTTCATATCTTTAATTTATTTCACTCAAATTTAAGGATTTAAATTTAAGTTTAACTTTTTTTAATCAGGTTATTAATATTTTTAAGGTTTGTTGTTTTTTTAGAATTTAATTTTATATGAAAAGCAACTGAAAATCTATGAAATAAACAGTTGATGGTCTTAATGAATTCCTTTAGCCTTATTGTATACGTAAAATTTATTGAAATGGTTTTAGATTGAAAATTGAGAGCGAGCTTGAACGGTTAATTTTAAAACCCGAGGAGCTGATTTTTAATTAACTTCAGTTGAATTACTTTTAGTTGACCAAATGCCTTTATCACTTATCTAGTTTTTGTGCTGATTTCAAAATCAGACGGATATATCTCATAACAGCAACATTTAGCTGGCTAACTTTCAGCATGTAGTTAGCAGTGGTAAATTCCGCAGTAAAATTTAAGAAGAAAGTTTGTAGGAGATTAATCTTTAGGGAGGTACTCTAGCTTCAGAATA
>PXBV01000048.1 GCA_003565575.1 Psychroflexus sp.
GCTTCACTTAGCTCCCACTGCCCCTCTGGCTGCATATTATCTTCAGTACAAGAAAACAACACAGCTACGATGGCGAATAGACATAGAAAAGTTTTATATATTGTATTCATAACTCAATATTTTTATTAAGGATTTGGTGTTAAATTTGGATTTCTGTCTAATTCTTGTTGCGGGATAGGCAGAAGAATTTTTTCAGGAGTCATATTATAATTGAAAGGTTGACCAGTTCTAAGATCAATTTCTACCAGGTTATTCATAGTTTCTACAACTTTGTCATACCTTACTAAATCATCCCAACGATGGCCTTCTAAAAACAACTCCAATCTCCTTTCTTTTAGTATAGTATTTCGCATGACCTCTTGTGAACTGGATTGCTCTGATGTAAGGTCTGGAAGGTTTACTCTATTTCTTATTCTATTCACTTCATCTACTGCTTGACTAAGTTCCCCAAGTTCATTGAAGGCTTCTGCTTTGAGGAGTACTAAGTCTCCATACCTTAATAAATAGGTGTTATCTGCGCTAGCAAATCCGCTCGCATTTTTCCATTTGTAACCAAAAGGAATAGAGCTTCCAGGTGAATTTCCCCAGAACTCATCTACCCATTGAACAGACTCAAAAATGATGGATGCATTCTTTCTAATCTCATCGTTTTCTTCATCAAATGCATTGACTAAATCTACAGATGGTGTTGCAAATTTTCGCCAAGCATCACCAGAAATAGACGGAGGCAAAAGCAGCTGTGGGCCAAAATTACCTTCATCACCACCAAGATATTGTACTTCTAAAATAGATTCTGCATTGTTATAATTATTGCCATCAAATAACCTTGGAAACTCGATAAGTTGATAAGCTGCTGAACTTTGTTCTAGTGCCCGAATGTGGTCTAAAACAGCCCCATAATCAGGTGCTGGTTTTTGGGCATGCACTTTGGCCGCTAAAGCATTTGCTGCACCACTTGTAGCTCGCCCTTTATTGATACTTGCATCGCCTCCATACACATCTGGAAGTAAAACAACAGCTTCTTCTAAATCTAATAAAATTTGTCCATAAACTTCATCTACCGTAGCTCTAGGAATATTTACAGCCTCTGGCTCTGCACTTACTACTGGCTCTGTAAGCAATGGCACACCTCCATACATTTTGACTAAAGTAAAATAATGATAAGCCCTTAGAAAAAGCGCCTCTCCCAAAATCTGTTCTCTTCGTTCTTCAGATAAGAATGGGTCATCAATCACCTGTACTCGGTCTATTACTAAATTAGCTTTTAAAATAGCATTGAAAATATTTGACCAATGCTCAAAAATTCGGGTATGTGTAGATTCTATCTCCAGAAAATCAACTTGAAAGATTTCTGGGTTATCTCCACCAGCGTAACAATTATCGGAACGAATGTCTTGAAATACGACAAAGTCCCAAACATAGTATTCTGAAGATTGAAAAGATTCATAAGTTCCTACTAGAGCAGCTTCAATTTGACCAGCAGTATTATAACCGTTGGCTGTGGTCTCCTCTGAAATTGGTGTTAAATCTAAATAATCATCACAACTGTAAAAACAGATTGCGATACAGCTTATTAATAAAATTATACTCTTTTTCATTCTGCTATTTTTTTAAAAAGTTGCACTAACTCCTAAGATTAAATTTCTAGTTTGTGGATAGGTTCCAAAATCAATTCCTTGAATGGTGTTGCTCCCTCCAAACGCATTAACTTCTGGGTCAAAACCTGAATAATTTGTTATGGTAAACATATTTTCTCCAGTTGCGTAAAATTTCAATGATTTCATATTTAAGAAATCAACCCATTTTTCTGGCATATTATAGCTCAAAGTGATGGTTTTGAAACGTAAGTATGACCCATCTTCAATAAATCGACTAGAAACTCTAGAATTTTGTATGCTTCCAAAACTTGATCTAGGTATATCTGTAATATCTCCAGGATTTCTCCATCTGTTTAATACGGCTATAGACTGATTTTTAGGGTCATTCATACCTTCTGCTTCAATTCGTGTGGCATTCAGCATATCGTTTCCATAGGATCCTTGAATGAACACGAACAAATCAAAGTTTTTGTAATTGAATGTATTGGTAAATCCAAAGAAGAAATCAGGATTTGGATCTCCGATGACGGTTCTATCTTCGGCGGTTGGGTTAAAAGTAGATTCTCCATTACGGTCTATATAAAAAGCGTTTCCAGTATTGGGGTCTACACCTCCATAAATAAATCCATACAAACTACCAAGAGGAAGGCCTTCTCGAGTAATACTAGCTTCTCCTCTACCTCCTGCAATATTGGCTTGAAATAATTCATCTCCAAGGATATCTATGACTTCATTTCTGTTGAAAGAAATATTGAAGCCAGAATTCCATGAAAAACTATCATTAGCTACATTAACCGAGTTAAAACTAAACTCAATTCCCTTATTTCTTAACGAACCTACGTTTTGGATGGCAGAGCTAAATCCTGTTGCTGTAGGAAGTGGGGCGTCAAGTAGCAATTGATTGGTATTTTTAATGTAAGCATCAAATGTAAAACTGAAACGATTATCAAAAAGCTGTAAATCAATTCCTGCATTGGTTTGTTCGGATTGCTCCCACTGTAGACTTAGATTTTGTATAGACGCTGGAAACGTGCCAGGTTGAGCAGCTCCTCCAAACGGATAATTAGCACCAACACCTACTCTTCCTAAATAAGCAAAGTTTCCAATTTGGTCGTTACCAACTATACCCCAACCAGCTCTAACTTTAAAATCATCAATAAAGCTTGCATTTTCTAAAAACGATTCATTAGAAACTCTCCATCCTGCAGAAAATGAAGGAAAATACCCCCATCTTCTATCCGGGCCAAAAACACTAGAACCATCTGCTCTAAAATTGGCTGTTAACAAATAGGTGTCGTCAAAACTATAATTTACTCTACTGATAAAAGAGGAGTTGGCTTTAAGGGATTTATCTGCAGTAGCATTAAAGAGAATAGAGCCTGCATTTGGAGTAGTAACAGAGCCTCCAGAGAAATTTCGAGTTTCTATACTACTGTTTTCAAAACGAAACTTTTGCTGTACTGTACCTGCTAAGGCTTCAATTAAATGCTTATTGATGGTTTTATTATACGTAAGTGTATTTTCAAAAATATAGTATGAAGTTTTGTTGGTGTTATTGATAGATTGACCTCCAATGGCAGTTCCAAAACCAGTTCTAAGCGGATCTAAATAGGAATCAAAAATGCCATAATTTTCATCAATTCCATAGTTAATTCGATATTTTAGATTTTTAGATAATTTAGCCTCAAGGTATACATTTCCCAAAAATCGACTACTGTTAAACTCCCGTTCTAGACCGTCTGTACTTGCAAGTGGATTTTCCCAATTTTGGAATGGGTTACTGGTAAAAGTACCATCTGGATTAAATGTTCCTATAATAGAAGGAGTGGTTAAAGCTCCAAGCAAAACCCCACCAGCGTTTACATTATTGTTATCGTTTACATCTACATCTGTGTATTGCGTATAAGCAATGCGAGTACCCATCTTCACCTTATCGGTTATTTGCTGGTCGAAATTAATTTTAAAATTTGAACGTTCTAAAGATGAACTCCTTACTGCTCCTTCTTGTGAAGTATACCCAGCTGAAATAAAGTAATTATTAGATTCTGTTTTTCCAGAAACCGAGGTTTGATAATTCTGAGAAAGTCCATTTTGAAAAACTTCATTTTGCCAATCTGTGCGCTCTGTAAAGTTATCCCAGTTGGTATTCAGCCCCATTTCTGTCATCAAATCACGATATTGTTCACCGTTAAGTACAGGAAGTGTACGCCAAACTTGAGCTACTCCTAAATAAGAATCAAAAGTAACCTTTGGTTCATTTGTAGTTCCACTTTTGGTGGTGATAAGAACAACTCCATTAGCTCCTTGGGCTCCATATATCGCAGCAGAAGAGGCGTCTTTCAATACACTTACAGACTCAATATCCGTAGGGTTGATAGA
>PXBV01000084.1 GCA_003565575.1 Psychroflexus sp.
AGCTTCTACAATAAGATTCTTGTAGCTTTTGGTAGATAATGTGGTTTCAAATGCAAAATCCTGTTCTGAATGAATGAGAGTCTTGATTCTTTGTAACATTAATCTTCCCGCCTGAATTCCTGCTCTTTATGGTTTAAAAGGCGATAATCCTTTAGCAATTTCATCAGCGTTAATAAATTCATCACATTCCAAAACATCTGGTAGAATAGTATAAGAAGCAGTTGTTTTACCAGCTCCATTACATCCTGCTATCACATATAGTTTTTTCATTGACATAAACTCCTAGCAAATATAATTCAAAAATTAGTTCTTAGATCGTAATTTAAGTCTTTAAAACAGACAGCCATCTGCCACCAACAGGAATTTTAACTATCTTTGAGTTATTCAAAATCAAATGGATTATGAAACCAAAAGTCACCGATTTTTCTCAACTGGATTTAAGCAAAACCTACACTTATGCCGATTATTTAACCTGGGAGTTTAGTGAACGTATAGAGCTCATCAAAGGCTGGATTTATAAAATGAGTCCTGCGCCAAGGCGAGTACATCAAAAGGTGGAAGGCAA
This sequence comes from Psychroflexus sp., assembly GCA_003565575.1. Taxonomy (GTDB): domain Bacteria; phylum Bacteroidota; class Bacteroidia; order Flavobacteriales; family Flavobacteriaceae; genus Psychroflexus. The sequence goes on from PXBV01000084.1 coordinate 566, forward strand.
TCTTTTTTTAAAAATAGGAGCTAATTTTGAATATAAAAAATGCGATGTCTATCAATCCCCCTTCGATGTCCGTCTTCTCAAAAATAAAGGCCAATCTGATAAAGAAATTACTACCGTTGTACAACCCGATATTTGCGTGATTTGCGACTTGGAGAAGCTAGATGATAAAGGTTGTGTAGGTGCTCCAGACTTGATTGTGGAAGTGCTTTCGCCTTCTACAATGAGGAAAGATTATTACCATAAATTCAACCTCTATCAAGAAAATGGCGTTCGAGAATATTGGCTGGTTAACCCCGAAGGACGGTCTCTCCAAATTTTTTATTTAGAAAATGGAGAATACCAAGAGTTTGAGACGCTGGAAGAAAAAGATGAGATCATCACCTCCAAACTATTCCCTGAGTTGAAGTTTCCTATGACCAGCATTTTTGAATATTAGAGATGTCTAGACCAACTCTTCAAAATAAACCTATATTCTTTTTGTAATACTCAATCCCGATAGCTATCTAAAGAGGCTATCCTCAAGGTATTGAGGTTTAGTGTTATAAAAAAATCTGCGAAAGCGTCCAGATAAATTTTAACTAGAGGTTCTATTTTGAAATCAGAATATAGAGTGATTGTAGCTTGTTAAAAATGTAACTATTTCTGTTTTTTCAACTTAATTTTGTTTCCTCTAGTGTTTGAAAATTTTATCTATTCCAACCTAGGTATTGAAGACCATTAGTTTTTTTCTAAACGATATTTTGTTTGTAGACTCCCTTCAATCTCCTCAGCTTTCATATCCAGGGCTATGAGTGCGTTTTCAACCACTTTATAGGAATTGGGCGAGTCTTCATTGTGAAGTTGTATTGTGCTTCCAGTATCATCCCAACTGAAGTTACCTTCAGATGAAAAAGGCTCCATGCTTTTCCCTAGGTAAGTTGTGATTTTTTGATAGCTTAAGTTGGGGTTAAGCTCAATTTGGGTCTCAATGCCTTCGCAATCTGCACATGGAAGTATGCCTGTATACACCCCAGACCAATCTAAAGAATTTTGACTAGTGTGTTCGTCTTTAAAGGCTTGGCTTGGTGTTTTGGAATCATCTTGAGAGGAATCGGTTTCAGATGAATTTTTGCATGAGACAAGTGTTATCAATAGCAAGCAGAATAAATAGAGAGGTCGTTTCATTTGTATTTAAATTTATGATCAATATCTACTGAATTTATGACGTAAAAATAATTTAATTTTAGAGTTTACTATACCTCAGTTCGTTAGAAATTAAAAAAGCTTGAATCCATTTTCAGATCAGTGTTCATTGCATTGGTTTGTATAAACATTTAAAACTTCCGTGTGCATTTCAGTACGCTAATTGGCTAAAACCACTTAAGTTGTCGTGATGTTGAAGTTAAATACCACAAAACAAACTAGTTACCTGTATTCAATTCCGCAGAACATATTAGGTGCGTGCTCGCTTTATTGCTGGATTTTTGCTTACCATAAAGACGCCAACAATAACTAGAATCGTGGAGATAATTTTAATAAAAGTGAGTTGGTCTGCGCCGCTATAAATAGCAAAGGCAATGGCGATCACTGGCTGTAAATATGTGAACGAGCCAATGGTAGAGGCTGAAAGGTATTTGAGGGCGTACATATTGAGCAAGTAGGTAGCAAAGGTGGTGCAAAGGATTACAAAAGCTACTCGCCATCCTATGGAAAATGGCATTTCTGACCATTCTATGGCTCTAAATTCTGTCCAACCGATGGGTAAGTTCACTATAATGGCTGTAAGAAAAAGCCAACGCATAAGCGTAATAGGGTGATAACGGACAGTAAGTGGTTTTGAGATAATTAAAAACAAGCCGAAAGCTATGGAGTTGATAAACAACAACACATTACCAAGCGGAATATTGGGCGCGCCAACTTGCTCTTGTACGCCAAAGAGAATTAAACTTAAACCTCCTAAAAGGCCCAAAATAACTCCTGAAGCTTTTAGGATGGTGATTTTTTCGCGAATGAGTACGGCAGAAAGCACAAAAACCAAAATAGGCGTAATGGTGACCAACACCGAGCTATTGATGGGGGTAGAAAGACTGAGTCCTTTAAAGGACAGTTGCATATTCAAAAACATGCCACAGACGGCGCTGGCCAATAAACGTGGCCAATGCCGTAATTCTATTGTTTCGTTTTTGATAAAGAGGCTTACAATCCAAAATAAAACCCCAGCACCAAGAACTCTTAAAAATACAAGACCGTAAGGTTGAATGTAATCTGGCATCAAACCTTTGGCTAAGGTGTGGTTGATGCCAAAAAAAATAGTGGCGACTAAAGCTGATAATAAAGCTAATACACGATTACTCATTGAAAAAACGACCTTAGCGCATTTATAGTCTGTTTATCATTTCCAATGAATATTTTGTCTTCTACAATGAAAATGGGACGTTTAAGAAAGGTATAATGCGATAAAATATAGGCTTTGATTTCTTCTTCTGAAAGATTTTCATCTTTCAAACCTTCAGCTTTGTACTTTTGAGCTCTTTTGTTTAACAAAATTTCATAAGACTTGGTATTCTTATGAAGGAAATCCAGATCGTCTTCAGAAATATGCTCTTTTTTAATGTCTTGAAGAACTATATCTTCTGGTATTTCTAATTGACTAAGAATGCGTTTGCAGGTGTTGCAGGTGGATAAATAAAAAACTTTTTTCATTTCAGAATTACTTTGAAGGGGTTAAGAATGTTTGATTGCTTTTTACACCAAATTTGACACAAATTTAAGGGAGAATTCTGGTAAGACTTTACTAATTATACAATAATATCAGTAAATGGAAAGAAACCCCTAAAATTAAAGCCTAACACTTGCTTTATTTTTTCAAAATCTCTGGAAATTCTAAAGTTTCTAGTCCAAAAGCATAAGGCATAAAGAAGTAAACCGCAAGGGTGATGAAGAGGATAGAAATGACGTTCATCAAAAAGCCTTTCCGGACCATATCCGATACTTTGAGGTAGTTGGAGCCAAACACGATAGCGTTGGGCGGTGTTGCTACAGGCAACATAAAGGCACAAGAAGCCGACAGGGTAACGGCAATCATAATGAGGTAAGGATGCATATTGAAGCTCAGGGCCACAGGGGCTAAAATAGGAAGTAGCATCGCCGTTGTAGCTAGATTGGAGGTGACTTCGGTTAAAAAATTGACCAATGCAGCGACCAATAAAATAAAGACGATAACGGTCACTCCTTCAAAAAGGGTGATTTGCCCAGCTATCCAAGTCGCTAGCCCTGTTTCTGTAAAACCCTTAGCTAAGGCCATACCACCACCAAAGAGGATGATAATTCCCCAAGGAATTCTCACCGCTTCTTTCCAGGTTAAGAGCCTTCTTGTTTTATCTTTTTTGGAGGGAATTAAAAACAAGAGTAAAGCTGCAGATACAGCAATAA
>PXBV01000028.1 GCA_003565575.1 Psychroflexus sp.
GCTCTGGTCAAATCTGGATTTCCTCTAAAGTCAAATTCATCGTCTTCATCAGAAACTCCATCTACAATTTCAAAATATCCAGGGCGGTTAATTGCTTTATAGTAGCCGCCACGAACATTGTGAACATCGCTAGGTTTGTACTTAAAGCTGAAATTTGGGAGAACATCCACATACTGTTGGCGTAATTCTGGAAGTTCAAATTGATTGGTGGTACGGGATATGTAACCTTGATCGGTGCTTTCTACTCTAAATCCTAAGTTTAATTCTACGTTAGAAATTTCAAAATGGGTTGTAAAGTAAAAGGCGGCGATGCGCTCAAATGCATCGTAGTTAAGTGCATGACTTAATGTTCCTCTTGGGTTGAGCAGTTCCCATTGTACATCAGAAAAATCATCCCAATCTTCTCCTTGGTTTTGAATTGGAGGGTTGGGGTCAAATCTATATCTATTAAATAAGGTTCCTCTTTCTTTGTCCCTAAACATTCCACCAAACTTCACATAACTATCTTCTGGGAAAAACTCAGGGAAATAGGTGAAATTAAGGTGAAGCGTATAATCCTGATCGAAATGCTTTTCCCATCTACGCGGATTCCTTCTTTCAATATTAGGCGTCATTTCTTGACCAGCTACAAACCCCCCATTTCTTTGAAAAATAGCATTATCTGGTCGTTCAAATTCTGCTCTAGAAATAAGAGCTGACCAATCGATTAAAAACTTATCGTCAAACAGAGCATGGTCACCTTGTAATGTTGCATTTGAAATATTACTATAAGTAGACCTCACTCTAGTTTGAAACAGGAACGTAGCATTTTGATTATCTCCTGTTTGGTCTCTATCGCTGTTGATACTTTCTCGAACTTCAAAATCATTCAATACAAATCGACCTAAATAAAGACTTACATTATTTTTTTCATTAAACCGGTAGTCAAGCTTAGAGTGAAGCCCTAATCGGAACTGATTCACAGAGGTTTCTCTTTGTTGAAAATTCCCTAAAGCTGGTCTTCCTGTTCCAACAGGGTCAGAATCTATTTTATACCAATCCCTGTCTGCACTTCTATAGGAATTTTGTAATGAGCCTCCCAACATAACTCCAAGCTTACCATCAAAAAAACGATCACCTACCGTCACACCACCAAAGACGTCTGGAAGTGGATTAATTTGAGAAACAATAAGATTATCTTTAGAAAAGTCATCGGGAGTAGCTTCATATCGTGAACCGAAGCGTTCTGCTGGAGAAAACCGTTGTTCTGTACTTCTATCATAGGTGTAAAACTGCCTATCAAAATGGATAGCATTGTACCCCACTTGCATATCTGCATTCACTTCAAAAGTTTCTGGGGCGCTTTTCATTACCAAATTGACGGAACCCCCTATAGCATCGCCTTCCATATCTGCCGTTAAACCTTTTGAAACCTCAAGCCTTTCAAGCATTTGGGCTGGAAAAATATCTAGGGGAACGTAACGGTTTTTATTATCTGGTGAAGGAATTTTTACACCATTGACAAGTGTATAATTGTATCGCTTGTCCATTCCACGAACGATAGCATATTGTGCATCGCCGCTAGAATTTCGTTCTATAGACATTCCAGAAACACGTTGAATCACGTTAGCTACTGTAATATCTGGTGAAAGCTCCATAGATTTAGCAGAAACAACATTCATTGTATTTTGAGCATTTTTTTCTCGTAATCGCGCTTGAGCATCAGAGCCTCTAGCAGTTCTGGCTTGAACTATGACTTCTCCAAGACTTTGGTTGTCAAACTCCATGATTATGTTTAGCCTTGGGGTGTTTGAATTGACTTCTATCTGTTCAGAATATTTTTTGAACCCAACATAAGATACTAGAACTTCATAAGTTCCTTCTGGAATTTTTGAAATATTGAATGAACCATCTAAACCTACAATGGCATAATAAGGAGTATCTTTAATTTCAACTGTAGCACCTACTAGGGGTTCATTTTCAGTATCATAAACCGTTCCCTTGAGGGTCTGGTTGGCATAAACCGTTGATGAAAGCGTAATTAGGAAAAATGTAAAAATAAGTCTAAACATAGGTATCGATAAGTAATAATCAGTTTTATAAAATGATAAATAGCCAGATAAACTTTAGTTGTATAATTTCTTTATAGATTAAATAGAGGATGCTCTTAAAACTTGCATCCCCTAGTCTATAAAGTATTGGCTAATTAATTATTATTCGCAATCTTCAAAAGAGAATGAACCCGACCATTCTAAATCTCCATCTGGAAAGTTATCAACATAGTCAGAAATCAAACACAAGTCTGTAATATCATTGCCTCTAAGGTCTAATGAAAGACCGTTATCATACTGATTGGAAAGTTCCTCTGTGAAAGCTCCTTTATCAAAAGCAACAGCAAGTGATGCTATAGAGGTAATGCCTGTATCACGCAGGTTAACTTCTACTAATTGGGTGAACTCTTCAAAAAATGAAAGATCTGTAGTGGACAAGTCAGAATTTCTAAAGCTTAGGTAATACAAATTAACCATCGGCTCAACTATTTCAGGATTGGTGATACCAACATCACCACCAGCTCTGTTTAGATTGAGATATTGAAGTTGGGTTTTCCCTTCTAAAGGTGAAATATCGGTTACATTAGTTTGTCTCAGATTCAATATCCTTAATTCGTCTAAACTTGAAAGGACAGAAATATCATCAATCTCACAATCTCTTGCATCTAATTCTTCTAGATTAATAGCTTTATCTAGACCAGCTAGTGAAGTTACTTCAGTTCCTCTAATATTAAGTTCAACTAGATCTAGAATGCTTTCCTCTGTTAAATCTTCAAAAGAAGCTAAGTCGAGTTGTTTTAAAATCAAATCTAGAAGAGCTTCATCTTCAATAAACTCATGGCTACCTAATTCTGGATCTTCTTGATCACAGCTATCAAAATCGCCAGATCCAGCAGACCATTCTAATTCATTGTTTTCATCAAATAGGCCTATATAATCTTCAATAACACATAAGTTGGTAATAGCATTATTTTGAAGATCTAAGGATCTTTTGTTATCATACAATTCAGATAATTCTACAGAAAAAGCTCCAGCTTCAAATATTGGCACCAAAAATTCTATGTCTGTTATTGCTGTGTTTCTGATGTTGGTTTCAACCATTTGAGTTTTATTTTCAAAAATTTGAGCCATCAAATCATCACCAACTTCAGTGTTTCTTAGACTCAAATAATAAAGATTCTCCATAGGAATAATTATTTCTGGATTATCGATACCGTTTCCACCACCAGCTCTATTTAAGTTTAAAAACTGAAGTTGAACCATGTTTTCTAAAGCAGATATATCTGTTACATTAGTTTCTCTTAAGTTGATGTGTAATAAGGTATTTTTACCAGACAAAACTGAAATGTCTTCGACAGCTGTATTCTGAAAATCAATCTTTTCTAAACTATTCAAGTTTGCTAAAAATGACAAATCAGTCTGGCTATCCATATTAGCATTTCTCATATCAATTTCCTTTAGATTAGTAAGATCAGACAGAGGAGTTAAGTCTGCAATATCTACATCTCTAGCTAAAAGCACTTCTAGGTTGGTTGCTGTCTCTAGCCCAGAAAGATCAGCTACAATAGAATTTGAAAGGTTTAAGGTGGTAATTTGCGCCATCCTTTCTTCTGTAATGTCATCAACACTTGAAACATTTAAGGTCTCTTGAAGAATTTCGCTTAATTCTCCATCTGCAATTTCTACAGGTACAACTTCATCCTCGTCAGGATTTTCACCTACTATTGCATCATCGTCACTACTACAAGCCACAAAGGCTAGTATTAATGCCGAATACATAAGCCAATTCAGGTTAAATTCCTTACTAAAATACGTTCTGGATGTCATAATAAAAGTTTTAAATTTTTGGCAAATGTAGAGATAGCAACAACTCAAAAAAGCTCTTAAAAAGGATATAAAGATTATTTGACTCTTAGTTAATCATTACTTTACA
>PXBV01000121.1 GCA_003565575.1 Psychroflexus sp.
ACTCGCCTTTATCTCTGTGTTAACTGTAAGACAATATCTCAAATAGCGGGGTGCAAAACTACAACTCTTTTCAACTATAAACCAAACTTTTTTGAAGGTTTTTTGGAGATTGTTTCTAAAATTTGTGTTTGCGTTTAAAAAGTGACTGAACTTAAACTATTTATAGCTTAAGATTAAATATAAAAAAAAGACAATTTTATTATGCGTGCATAATAAAATTGTTATATTTGTTTCTCAAATTTAATTATGAAAGAAAAAACAATTGATTATATATTAAGGTCTACATGGATTGCTGTAGCCAAGATGTACAATGAAGAAGCCAGTAAAAAAGATAGCTCTATGGCTACTGGATTTGCTCTTTTAAGTATAGACCCTAAAAAAGGAACTCCATCTACAACTTTAGGTCCAAAGATGGGAGTTGAACCGACAAGCCTTTCAAGAACTTTAAAAACAATGGAAAAAAAAGGTCTCATAACCAGAGAGAAAAATCCAGATGACGGAAGAAGTGTACTTATTCATCTTACTGATTATGGAAATGAGATGAGAGAATTTTCAAAATATGTTGTTTTATCTTTTGATGAAGCTGTAAAAAAAAATATTTCTAGTAAAGACTTAGAAACATTTATAAAAGTAATGGACCAAATCAATACAATAATTTCAGAAAAAAAAGTATTTATAAAAAAACGCAAACAATCAGAAATTCAATAAACTATATGAAAAGAAGAATCAAAAAAGTTGCAGTAATTGGTTCCGGTATTATGGGGAGTGGTATTGCATGTCATTTTGCGAATATTGGTGTAGAAGTTTTACTTCTAGATATTGTACCTAATCAACTTACCGATACCGAGAAAAAGCAGGGTAAATCTTTAAAGGACACATCGGTACGAAACCGTATTGTGAACACGGCTTTACAATCTTCATTAAAGTCTAGCCCTTCACCTATCTACCATTCAAAATTTGCTAAAAGAATTGAAACTGGAAATCTAGAAGACGATATTTCAAAAATTAAAGATGCTGATTGGATTATAGAAGTGGTTGTGGAACGGCTTGATATCAAAAAACAAGTTTTTGAAAATCTAGAAAAGCACAGAACTCCTGGAACTTTAATATCATCGAACACTTCTGGAATTCCTATCAAATTTATGAATGAAGGTAGATCTGATGATTTCAAGAAACACTTCTGTGGTACTCATTTTTTCAATCCTCCACGTTATCTTAAATTATTAGAAATCATTCCTGGTCCAGATACTTCTACTGAAGTTTTAGATTTCTTAAATGATTATGGTGAAAAATTCCTAGGTAAAACGACTGTCATAGCGAAAGATACTCCTGCTTTTATTGGAAATAGAATAGGGATTTTCAGCATCATGAGTTTATTTCACATGGTTAAAGAAATGGATATGACCATTGAAGAGATAGACAAACTCACTGGGTCCGTGATTGGTCGCCCAAAGTCCGCCACATTTCGAACTGTAGATGTTGTTGGTCTAGATACTCTAGTCCATGTAGCTAATGGACTTTACGAAAACGTTCCAGATGACGAAAGGCACGAGCTTTTCAAATTACCTGACTTTATCGAACACATGATGGAGAAAAAATGGTTGGGTAGCAAATCTGGGCAAGGCTTTTATAAAAAAGAAAAGCATAGCGATGGATCCAGTGAGATAAGATCTTTGAACCTAGATTCATTAGACTATAGAGAACGTAAATCAGCAAAATTTGAAACCTTAGAAAAAACCAAATCCATTGATGTTGTTGCTGATAGATTTCCAGTCCTTATAAAGGGAAAAGATAAAGCAGGTGAGTTTTATAGAAAAAACTTTGCTGCTTTGTTTGCCTACGTTCAAAACAGAATACCAGAAATAACAGATGCGCTTTACAAAATAGATGATGCCATGAAAGCTGGTTTTGGATGGCAACATGGTCCATTCCAAATTTGGGATGCTATCGGACTTGAAAAAGGTATCCAATTAATGAAAGATAAAGGCTTTGAAGTTGCTGATTGGGTTAAAAGCCTTTCAGAATCTAAGGATAAATCCTTCTATCATGTAAAATCTGGTAAAACATATTTCTACGACATTGAGAAAAAATCACACGAGAAAATACCTGGACAAGATGCGTTTATTATTCTCGATAACATCAGAGAAAGCCACGAAGTTTTCAGTAATAAAGATTTAGTTGCAGAAGATCTTGGTGATGGTATTTTGAATATTGAATTCCGAAGTAAAATGAATTCTATTGGTGGAGATGTGCTTAATGGTATTAATTCTGCTATGGATATTGCTGAAAAGGAATTTGATGGTGTTGTCATTTCAAATACTGGACAAAACTTTTCAGTAGGGGCGAATATTGGGATGATTTTCATGTTTGCGGTAGAGCAAGAGTACGAAGAGCTCAATGGAGCTATCAAATACTTTCAAGATACCATGATGCGAATGCGCTACTCTTCCATTCCAACTATAGCTGCGCCTCATCAAATGGCACTTGGCGGTGGTTGTGAACTGTCTATGCATGCCGATAAAGTTGTAGCTCACGCTGAAACTTACATCGGTTTAGTTGAATTTGGTGTAGGTGTAATTCCAGGTGGTGGTGGCTCAAAAGAAATGACCAGACGCGCAGCTATGACCTATCAAAAAGATGATGTTGAATTGAACAGGTTAAGGGAAAACTTTCTAACGATTGGTATGGCTAAAGTGGCTAAATCTGCTCACGAAGCCTATGATTTGAATATTTTAGAAAGAGGAAAAGATATTGTCGTAGTAAGCAGAGATCGTCAGCTAGCCATTGCTAAAGAACAAGCCTTATTAATGTCGAAAAATGGTTATACTCAACCTGTAAAGACCAATAACATCAAGGTTTTAGGAAGGCAGGCTTTAGGCGCGTTTCTAGTAGGTACAGATCAAATGAAAGCTGGAAAATACATCAGTGAACATGATCAAAAAATAGCCAACAAACTGGCTTACGTAATGTCTGGTGGTGATTTATCTGAAGCCAATTATGTGTCAGAACAATATTTATTAGACCTAGAGCGTGAAGCTTTCTTATCATTATGCGGAGAACGTAAAACCTTAGAACGTTTACAGCACATGATTAAAAAAGGAAAACCATTGAGAAATTAGTAGCCCATCTAAATCTTCCCAAAGGGAAGACTTGGAGATTTTAAGAATATAAATTTAGTAACCGAAAAAATACCCACAAAAATCCCCTTTCCTTTGGAAAGGGTTAGGGATAGGAAAATGAAAACAGCATATATAGTAAAAGGATATAGAACAGCAGTAGGAAAAGCACCTAAAGGGGTTTTTCGTTTCAAAAGACCTGATGATCTGGCAGCAGAAACCATTGACTACATGATGAAGCAATTACCAGAATTTGACAAATCAAGAATAGATGATGTCATTGTCGGAAATGCAATGCCAGAGGCTGAACAAGGTTTGAACATGGGCAGATTGATTTCTCTTATGGGACTTAAATCTGAAGAAGTTCCTGGTGTAACCGTCAACAGGTATTGTGCCTCTGGTATTGAAACCATTGCCTTGGCTACAGCCAAAATTCAAAGCGGCATGGCCAATTGCATTATTGCAGGTGGTTCAGAAAGTATGAGTTACATCCCAATGGGAGGCTACAAACCTGTTCCAAATTACAATACAGCTAAAGCTGGTAATGAAAGTTACTACTGGGGAATGGGATTAACAGCAGAGGCTGTTGCAGAAAAATACAAAATCAATGCAAAAGATCAAAACGAGTTTGCATACAACTCTCACCAAAAAGCAATAAAAGCTCAACAAGAAAATAGATTTCAAGATCAAATCGTTCCCATTGAAGTTGAAGATATTTTTGTAGATTCTAAAGGTAAGAAACAGTCCAAAACCTACACTGTTGACCTAGATCAAGGACCAAGAGCTGATACCTCTGAAGAGGTCTTGAACAAAC
>PXBV01000092.1 GCA_003565575.1 Psychroflexus sp.
CACCCTACAAAGATTATCTTTTACTGTGTTTTGTCTAAGACTTCCTCTATCAAAATTTAAATTTAAGGCGCTTGAACTAGGAACAAAATCAATTTCAGTAGAAGACCAGTAAGAAGGTGCAGAGTTTGAAAACCCTCCTATACTGGCTCTATTTTCATAGAGTTTTTCCAGCTCATCATAACTTGGCAGGTACCAATCGTCAAATCCATTAAGTTCTAAATTAGCACAAATCCTAGCAGCGATGTTTGGAGTAGAGCAAGTAGCTATGATATTGGACGTATTCTGTTGCCCAGTCCCTAAAGTAGATTGAGTACCTCCAGAGGCTGCCGTTCCTCTACATCCCCATTCTACCCCAGAAGATTGGTCATTTTCTGCCGCAATAAATCCTTGAACCAAATCTTCATCGTAACCTGGGTCTCCAGGTTCTAAAATATAGGCTACTACCCCACCTTGAAAAAAATCACCAACACTTAGAAGTAGTTCATCATTAAAATTATACCAAGCTTCACCATTAAAATAATTTGGCACATTGGTACTAACATTAAAAATAACGAGACCTAGTGCAGGGTTTTCTATGGCGTTGCGCTGTGCGTTTGTAAGCCTTGGTAACAAAAAACCCTGATTATTAGAATTTAATTCCAAAACGGCAGACTCATCTGGACTTGCAGTGCCAATCCCAACCTGTGCTGTTGTTTGCAGTTGTAAAAGAATAAAGCATAGAAATGTAATAATTCTCATAGTTTTTTAGACAAAACTATTTTTTTAATCGGTTAAAACCGTAAATAGGTTTACGTAAACATTACGTACGGGTACTTAGCTATACTCAATTTTTATCAAAAAATTAAGCAAAAATATGTAACCTGCCAAATTGTTTCATATGACTAAAAACTAATAGCAACTAAAAATTGTATTTATGATATCACTAGAAGTTATTTAAAAAACGAAGCATCATATGATAAACTTTTAAACTTAAAGTAAGCACATTTGCAATTTAAGCTCATTTATCAACACTCTTAACTGATCTACCGCCAAAATATTAGACTGTAATTTAGGTTGAAAAATAAACCTTAATTTTACTGATATGATACGACGTAAATTTACTTCAAATTTCAAGACTAAAGTTGCACTTGCAGCCATAAAAGAGCAACACACTTTAGCAGATCTTTCTCAAAAGTTTGATTTGCACCCCAACCAAATATCGTAATGGAAAAGGGAATTTTTATAAAATGCCGAAACGATTTTTGCTTCTGGCAAAAAACCTTCAAAGAAAACCGAGGCTGAACTCAGGGAAGAAGAGCTGAACAAAATGATAGGTCAACAAAAAATAGAGCTTGAGTATGTAAAAAAAAGTTGCGATGAAGACCTTTACAGAAAAGAAATCGCTTATCCGAGGAGAACAACACAAAACTCAGCATTACTAGGCAGTGCGAGTTGCTTAAAATGAATAGGTCAAGCCTGTACTATAAACCAGGTCAAGAATCGGATCTTAATCTTAAATTGATGCGATTAATGGACGAGCATTACCTAAAGCATCCTTACAAAGTGATGGGTCTACGCTCTGTTCTGCCAGGGCCACATATTTCAAAAAGACACAAAGACCAATTAGCAGCTTAAAATGAATATTAACAAACTAAGAAAACCATAAAAACTGTCTAAACAATTGGGGAGGGTTCATAACCGTATACTTCTATGTTTTCATTAGATAATCACCTCAACTTTCTCACCCCTAACACCACTCCCACAGCAATAGCTATAGGGATTAAAAAATGAATAGGCGCTGGACTTACACCCGTGTCATCAACTCCATCATCAAAACCTATGATATCATCAAAACCCTGGGCATTTGAATGAATTGTTATGAATACTATAATTAATAGAATGGTATATCGAATTGAATTATTCATTTAAATCGTCATTTACACTTTTATAATCTATATGATTTGAACTTAAAAAAGAGCTTGTAGATATAATTGGTTAGAGGATAAAACTCTACAAGCTCTTGTCAATCAAGGATGAAAATTGCAAAAACCTAAAATCTATCTGCAAATTACATTGTCAAAAATAAACCTTAAATCTCTAAAGATCTTGAAATGATATACTTATAAATTAAGTAGGGATACTTATTGATGCTTGATGGATACACAGTATGTAGGCGCTGTATTTTGATCTAATACCCTTATAAACCAGCCATCTTGAAGCTAAGCTTAAGGTGAATTTTCAACCTAAATTCAATCTGTAAATAGTGTAGTAGTGTTAATTAAAAAACTCTTTAATCAATTGCCGATTTTCTTGAGCGTGATCAGCTAAAGCATTACGATGACTTTCTAAACCTAACTTTGATATGATATTACTTCTGTGTTTGTGAATAGTTCGTTTTGAAACGGATAGAATCTCAGCTATTTCTGCTGTTTCAAAGCCTTCCGAAATGTGTTTGAGTACCTGTCTTTCAGATAAACTCAGAGTGTTTAAATTTTTTATAACTTCGTTTAACTGTTTCAATTTGTGGTCTCCAAAGGAAGAACTTAAGTAAAATTCATCATCTCTCAAAACACTCAATGCTTTTTCAAGTTCTTCAAATGCATCTTCCTTTAACAGATAGGCGTCCACACCAAAAACTTGTGCTTGTATGATATAACCATCTTCTTTGTGGTGAGTTATTAAAATGGTTTTAACAGTAGTGTCTTTTAATTTTTTAGCTAGTTCAATGCCCGAAATGTAAGGCATGTCTACATCCAATATAGCCACATCAAACACATGTTTCTCTATAAGCTCAAGTGCTTCTAAACCATTATTAGCTTCATAAACATTATTATAAGATCGTTTATCAAATTCAGATTTCATTCCTTTTAAAACCATGGGGTGATCATCTGCAATAAGTATATTCAGGTCTTTCATAACTTGTAATTATGCTAATGGTATTAGGGCCTCCAGCTGTGTTCCCTCTAGCGTACTTTTTATCTTTAATTTTCCTTTTATGATATCCATTCGTTGGTGCATGGTTTGCAAGCCAAAACTCTTACTTGTTTTCATCTTATAGTTCACATCAAAACCATCTCCATCATCCTTCACTTTTATGACTATTTCATTCGGCTTGTTCAAAACCATAACTTCTACGTTCTTTGCATTAGCGTGCTTAGCCACATTGCTTAAGGCTTCTTGTATAAGTCTGTAAATATTGAGCGTAAGCTCTTCTCCTGCCGTTTTATCTATATCTTGAATTTTGAGTTTAATAGATAAATCTGAGGCGTTTTCTATTTTGCGGCTAAGTTGCTCCACAGCATAATTCAATCCAAATTTTCTAAGATTATAAGGATAAATAGATTGGGAAATTTCTCTTAAATCTTGAAGTGTGGCACTTAATAATTCACTAATATCTGGCATCTGTTTTTTTTGAACTTCTCGCTTCACCAAAGAAAGGCTTTGCCCAATACTATCGTGCAAATCTCTAGATATTTTAACTCGCTCTTCTTCTTGTACATTTAATAAGCGATGGCTAAAATTCTTTTGAAGGCGCTGTTCTTTTTTGGATTGATTGTACTTCTTCACAAAAAGTATAATTAGAATACTGAAAATGCTTAAGGTGAGCACAATCACCACTTGCTTTTGCTTATTTTTATTCTCCAAATTCAAAACTTGAATTTGACTCAATTGTTGTGTTATTTGCTTGTCTTTCCGTTCGGTTTCAAATTGGGTTTTATAGTAACTAAGTGCTTTTAGCTTTTTATCTTGTTCTATGGAGTCCTTGAGCTGTATGTATTGAGATTGATTTTGTAAGGCCTTTGTATCATCATTCACCTTTTGATACAACTCAGCAAGGTTCTGTTTAGCTTCTACAACTTTAGCCCAATTGTTTTTTGAAGATTCCAATTCCACAAGCTTTTCATATTCAGCTATTGCCGCCTTCAAACTTCCTTCACTTACCAA
>PXBV01000149.1 GCA_003565575.1 Psychroflexus sp.
AATAACCTAAAAATAAAAACCAAAATCAAGCTTAAGTTACTGGCTTATAATCTTTATGATCAATTACCATTTTGGCGATAATTTCTTTCAAAATTTCAGAAGTGCCACCACCAATTGGCCCTAGTCTACTATCTCTAAACATTCTTGCTAAAGGGTAGTCTTCTATATAACCATAACCTCCAAGCATTTGTAAACAATCATAAATGACCTCGTCTGCTATTTTGGTTGAAAGCAACTTAGACATGGTAGCTTCTTTAACCACATACTCACCTTGGTCTAATCGTTTTGCCGTGGTATAATTAAAGGCTTTTACCATTTCTACTTCACTTGACTTTTCAGCAATTTTATGCCTTAAGGCTTGAAACTTATTAATTTTTTGTCCGAAGGCTTCACGCTCAGACATATATTGCAATGCATAATCCAAAGCAAATTCTGCTCTAGCATGAGCATTCACCCCCATAATTAAGCGTTCCAAAGCAAAATGCTGCATAATGTAAGGGAATCCTTGATTTCTTTCTCCCATCAAATGCGTTTTAGGGATTTCTACATTATCAAAAGCTAGTTCTGCTGTATCTGAAGCTCTCCATCCAAGCTTGTTAAGTTTGGTTGCAGAAATGCCTGGAGTATCTCTATCCACTAGAAAAATACTCATCCCTTTCCCTCCTAACTCAGGCTCTGTTTTAGCTGCAACAATCAGGTAATCTGAATAAACACCGTTAGTTATAAAAGTTTTGGAACCGTTTATAACAAACGTATTTTCTTTTTCTACTGCCGTAGTTTTCATTCCAGCCACGTCAGATCCTCCAAAGGGTTCTGTAATACATAAACACCCAACCATGTCACCATTTATGGATGCTGTTAAATATTTTTCTTTAATGGCCTCGCTTCCTTCTTTGGCTACGTGAGTCATTGCTAAATAGGCATGCGCCCAAATTGCTGCGGCAAAACCGCCAGAATTGATTTTTTGAAGCTCTTCTAAAAGTATAATAGTGTAAAAAAGGTCAAGGTCTAATCCACCATATTGCTCCGGATAAGCTAAACCAAAATACCCCATATCTCCAAATTTCTTCCATATAAAGCGCTCAATAGTTCCTTCAGATTCCCATTTATCTACATAAGGAACTACCTCTTTTTGAAGAAATTCTTGCAAGCTTTTTCTGAACAGTTGATGTTCTTCACTAAAATACATATGATTCATAGTTAATATATATAATTTTAAATATTATTTATTTATTTCCAAATATAATTGAATTCTATCTAATTTACTAACAGGAAAACCATCAATTATTGATAATTCTTTAAAATTTGAAATTCCTTGCCTCAATTTAATAAAATCAACCACACTTCTAGATAATTCGTAATCAAAATATGGAAGCTCAGACAACTGAAGAACCCCTATGGTATTGATGTTTTGTTTTTTAACTTCAACAGGGGTTTTTAACTCTATTTGAACTTTTAACTCTTGAATCACTTCAGGCGATAAACCATAAACATCTTTAAGTTGAATACTATTGACAAAGCCTCCAATTTTTTGCCTGTAGGTGATTATCCGATTAGAAAGCACTTCACCTATCCCAGAGACCAATTGCAAATCTTCTGCAGTTACAGTATTTAAATCTTTTTTGGGTGAAGCGCTAGTAATGTTTTTTTTAAAATCTACAAATTTATTTTTCTCCTGGTCTTCAACCCAGTCAGGAAATTTAAAGTACTTAGAGTATGTATCCATCCACTGATCAGAAACTTGAGTTACTTTCTGAAACTGGTCTTTTGAATTAATCCATTGGTCTTTAGCTCTAAACTCTAAGAGCCTATCGATTTGATCTGTATTCATCTCCAGAGTATAACCTTTATAATCGGTGATAAAATTAGGGTTAAAAGGATAAATTTCTCGTTGATTGTCAAGGCTTTGTTTATTTTTTAACGAATCTATAAGCTGTTGAATAGAGTTAATAGATTCATCATGAAAAGATTTCGTGAAAGACTTAGAAGTGGATGTAGAATACCAATAGTTAAAGCCAATTCCACTTATCAAAATCAGACAAAACATAAAAATTCCGTTTCGGTCACTTTTTGTAAAGCCAAAACGGAATTTTCTATTAGTTTTCATTAAAAAGATTATTTTTTCAACTCTTCCCTTTTAAAGATTTCACCAGATTTCAACTTCGTCATATAAGATTTTAAGTCTTTTCTCACTTCACCAGACATAATATATAAACCAATAATATTTGGAAAGGACATAGCTAAAATCATCATGTCTGAAAAATCTAAAACAGCACCTAAGCTTACAGAAGCTCCAAGTACCACAAAGAATAAGAAAAATACTTTATAAATGATTTCTGAACGATTGCTTCTTCCAAATATATAAGTCCAAGCCCTCATACCATAATAAGACCATGAAATCATAGTAGAAAAGGCGAATAAAAAAACGGCAACTGATAAAACGTATGGGAACCACGATAATACACTACCAAAAGCATCTGTTGTTAACTGAACGCCAGAAACACCTTCCACCTCGTGCATACCTGTAAAAATAAGTACTAAAGCTGTAAGAGTACACACAACTACAGTATCAATAAAAGGCTCTAATAGCGCAACAAAACCTTCTGATGGAGGATGATTGGTTTTAGCTGCAGAGTGCGCAATAGCCGCAGACCCAACACCCGCTTCATTAGAGAAAGCTGCACGTTGAAACCCTACTACAAGCACACCAATAAATCCCCCTTTAAGTGCCGTTGGTGTAAAGGCTCCACTAAAAATGGCACCAAAAGCTGGTCCAATGTTTTCAATATTGATACCTATCACAACCAATGCACCAATCACATATGTTGCAGCCATAATTGGAACAACTTTACCTGTTACTCTAGCAATACTACTTATCCCGCCTATAATTACAACACCAACAAGAATAGCTAGAAATAAACCAAAATAAAAACCGCTTTCACTGTCTAAGAAAGGAATTTGATTAGAAAGGATTTCGAAAGACTGGTTAGCTTGAAACATATTCCCACCACCAAAAGAAGCACCGATTCCTAAAATAGCGAAGAAGGCTGCAAGTACTTTACCCAGTTTGCCTAGGTTACGTTTTTCTAGTCCGTATCTCAAGTAATTCATTGGTCCTCCAAAAATTTTCCCTTCTTTATTAATAAATCTGTACTTTACTCCTAAGGTACACTCCACAAACTTTGAGGACATTCCTAATAAACCTGCAAGTATCATCCAAAATGTAGCACCGGCACCTCCCAAGGAAACAGCTATGGCAACGCCCGCAATATTTCCAAGACCTACGGTTGCAGAAACTGCTGTAGCTAAAGCTTGAAAATGGGTTATGCTACCAGGAGCATTTGGTTCATCATATTTACCTTTAGCGAGCTGAATAGCATGTTTAAATCCACGAATATTAATAAAGCCCATCCTAAAGGTGAAGAATGTAGCCCCAAAAATCAACCAAATCACAATAAAAGGAATACCTTTTTCTAAAGGTGTTCCATTAGGATTGGTTAAGGCAACGGGCTCATCGTAAATTATTCTACCAAATTTATGAGCATTTTGAGCAATTACATTTTCTTGATCTTCAGGGTCGTAGATGTACTCCCCAGCTTTAGTTATGTATTTGAGTTTTCCATTGGCTTCAGCTTGTACGGTTATTAAGTCTCCATCTACATCTATAACAGCAACATCATCTCCTTTCCTTACCCTTGTGTTTTCGTTGACGAGCCATTCTTTTAGTATAAATTTACTCGTAGTATTTGGCTTCCACTCTGGAGAAAACAACAATTTCTCGTCTGCATAAACAATCGGGTCATATATCCCCGATGCAGCAAATGGATCCCAAAACAATATGCTCCCCATGGCATCTACAACAGGCTGAAATGTGCCATTGAAATTCTCTACTATGGATTCTGCTTTAAT
>PXBV01000145.1 GCA_003565575.1 Psychroflexus sp.
TTGAAAAAGCTAATTTAGCTTACACGGATGAAAAGTTTGACGAAGCCATCAACCTGTACAGCTCTATTTTAGATGAAGGCTATGTTTCTTCTGAGTTGTATTTCAATCTTGGTAATGCGTACTTCAAATCAAATGATTTACCCAGCGCTATTTATAATTATGAGAAGGCACTTCAGCTCAATCCTTCAGACAAAGACACACGGGAAAATCTAGAGATTGCGAATTCACAGATTATTGATAAGGTAGATGACGTCCCAGAATCCAATATCAAAACCTTTTTTTATAACGTCACTCACATGATGACTCTTGGAGCTTGGGCCTGGTTAAGTATTAGTTTATCTATTCTTTTTGGAGTGTTTATGGTCTTTTATTTTAGGTCATCTCAAATCAAAAGAAAACGATTCAATTTTTCACTAAGTATTGGTTTTTTTGTTTTAGCCATTGCAAGTTTATGGTTTGGTAGATTCCAGCAGCAACTTCTTGAAGAGGAATCCTTTGCCATCGTTTTTGAAAATCAACTTTCTGTATTGTCTGAGCCTAATCCAAGAAGCGAAATTAATTTTGAATTGAATCAAGGTACCAAAGTAAGCTTGGGCTCTACCTTTAGAGACTATATCCAAATTGAACTTCCAGATGGCTCAAAAGGATGGGTGATTTCTACAGCGGTAAAGAAGCTTTAGGCTTAAAAACTTTTACTTTTTTTAAAAAAAAATCGAAGAGGTAAACTCTGTGCCTGTTCAATGTTTTCATTTATAAGTTACGCTATGAAACACATTCATGTTTAGGTAGGCTTCATATCTATGGTGTAACAATAATTCATAGCGAAATTTAGGATGAAAGCCATCTTGTTTTCTTAATGACAGGCTTGTACAACCCACCAACATCACTCGTCCTTAGTAGTTAAAATTTCACTTTCTTCTATAAGCTCTGCTAGTGATGGAAGAAAGGTTGCATTGATTTCTTGGAGAGTAGAAACCACCACAGAATCGTCAATTTTTTCTAGGGAAATAAAGCGCCCGTTGGTATTTACGTACTCAAAAATCAATAGTAAGAGTAAAATGAAAAGGCCAGTTTTAAGCCCTCCCAACACAGCACCAAATACCCTGTTGAATAAACCAAGAGCAACACTATTTAAAAGAGTGGTAAGGATTTGAGCAACAAAAGAAACACCAAGTAATACGGCTAAGAATACTCCAAAAAAACTGACTATTTCTATAGAAGATGCTGTCCAGTCTGTCCACTTCTCTAGGTAAGCTTCTATGATGTAACCGTATTTTATTCCACCATAAATCCCTAGAATTAAGGCTACAATTCCAGCTAGCTCAATCACAAAACCTTTCTGAAAGCCTCTTAAAAACCCTAGCAGAAGAAGAACACCCAGTACAATATCTATTACATTCATGTTGCCAAATATAAACATTTCACATAAAGCAATTACCTTTGCATCATGAGAGATGAATTACTAAAAACACGTTGGGAAACACTTCAAATTAAACTGTCCAATCAATTTGCAGATGGAGAGTTAATGGATTTAGATGCCATTATATATTTGGTGGGTGTTCAAGAACTGGGAAAGCCACAGCAAAAATTTAAGAAAGATGACAAAATTAATCTAATGCACATTGCTATTTGCACTCTGTTAGAACCCTACGGCTTTTATGAATTTGATTTTATAGATGACCAAGGCTGGCCACATTTTAAGAATGTTTCTAAGCTACCCGCACTCAAAGCTGGGGAGCAAACGGTGCTGATGAAAGAAGCTTTAGTCAACTATTTTTTAAAGCGCAATTATATAGATTAACACCCACATGGAAATAATGCACTTTCTAAGTGGGAAACAGTCTATTTTTTCTAAATTTGCCAATTCATTTTACCAAATGTTATGATAGATCAGATAAAAGCTTATATCGATGAAGTTGAACGTTTTACAGCGGAAAAGGCTGAAGACGTAGAGCAATTTAGAATCCAATACTTAGGAAAAAAAGGAATTATGAATTCGTTTTTTGCTGAATTTAAAAACGTTCCTAATGATCAAAAAAAAGAATTTGGTAAAAGTATTAACCAGCTAAAAGAAGCTGCACAAGCTAAAGTTGAACAACTCAAAAAAGAGATTACTTCCAAAGTAGAAGATGAAGGTATTTACGGAGACCTTACCAGGCCTGGTGAACCCATGCAAATTGGCGCTAGGCATCCTATATCTTTAGTTAAAAACAGAATTACAGAAATCTTTTCTAATATTGGCTTCAACGTGTCTGAAGGGCCAGAAATTGAAGACGATTGGCATAATTTCACGGCACTGAACCTGCCAGAATACCACCCCGCTAGAGATATGCAGGATACGTTTTTTATCCAAACTGACCCTAAAGATATTTTACTAAGAACCCATACGTCCAGTGTACAAGTCAGGTATATGGAAAATAATACACCACCTATACGAACGATATCGCCAGGGCGTGTTTTTAGAAATGAAGACATTTCGGCGAGGTCGCACTGTATTTTCCATCAAGTAGAGGGCTTGTATATCGATAAACAGGTTTCTTTCAAAGATTTAAAACAAACTCTGATTTACTTCACCAAGGAATTGTTTGGAAAATCCAAAATACGATTACGACCTTCTTATTTCCCCTTTACAGAACCAAGTGCAGAAGTCGATATTTACTGGGGTCTCGAAACTGAAACCGACTATAGAATAACCAAAGGCACAGGTTGGTTAGAAATTATGGGCTGCGGCATGGTAGATCCCAACGTTTTGAAAAACTGTGATATCGACCCTAAAGAATACAGCGGCTTCGCCTTCGGTATGGGCATAGAACGCATCGCGATGCTTTTGTATCAGATTGGCGATATTCGTATGTTTTATGAAAATGATGTGCGTTTTCTGGAGCAATTCAAATCGTCTTTATAAGCTAACATCATTAGGATTTCATTTAATGGAATGTTATGTTAAAGCTATAATTTTAATCTTTACGCTTAGCTTCCTCCCTTAAGGGAGGACTGAGGAGGGTGTTTAGTAGAGTGAAGTTCATTTGGTGTTAACACCCTTTGCCTAACGGCATTTCCCTCAAGGGAAAAATAAGTATCTAAAAACGAAATAATTTTATATAAACGTCAATTGTAGTGCAGTCGAGACAACTTTATCCATAACCCTTTCCTTCTAAATACTATATATCATGAAAAAAGACATCGATAGCCAAATTCCTGAAGTTGAACACGTAGACGTTGTAGCTGCTTTTGAATATAATTCTACCTTTAAAGTTGAAGAATGGACAATTTATATCGTGAACGATAATTCTGAAGCTTTAGAGACTGTTCTTGTCGTGTCTAAAGGCGAAAGCAAGTCTAAAACCACTTCAATATTAAGGAAGAAACTAGAAGTTCTTCCTGCCAAATCTTTTGCTAAGCTTGAGTTTCTACACGAAGATGTCCTTCAGGTAGATAATATTTTTCAAGTCACTTATTTTTTAGAGGAGAAATTGATGCATAAAGATTTTAAGTTCCCAAAAGGCATTTTGAAGTCTAAAAACATCAAAGCTTTACCGCTATTAAATTCAAAAGGGGTTATGGCTGAATGATAAGTAAGCTTGGCTAAAACTGAACTATTTGTAATAAGAACCATTTTATTAAATTGGAAAGTATCAAGAGATAAAGCAAATTTTCATGATGGTTGATTATAACAATTAAACCATAAAAAAACTAACTGAATTGTTTCTCTAGAATTTTAGAAGCCACTAAAACTATTATTGCGTAACCTTATTTATTGTCAGTCAGGATCTTTAATAATTTTTTGGGGTTCTGTCGGTTGTCCCAGAATGCTGTAATTACTATTTCCTGTTCAGAAACTTTGTAAAACATACTATAGTTCCCAAGTGATGCTACTCGAGTATCTTTAAAATCTGCTTTTTTATAAA
>PXBV01000289.1 GCA_003565575.1 Psychroflexus sp.
ACTTGGTAATCGATCACTCCCAATTCTTCATGTTCAAGACTCAAAAAACGCTTCACCTCTACTTTTATGACAATGTCATTTTGAAGAGTGGCTTCAAAACTTCTACCGAGCCAGCCTTCTTTCATGTTGAGTTCGCGCTTGAAGTTTTTGACCGCTTTACAACTGAACAAATCCAGTAGTTCATCATTGATCATGACATTGATGCCGATCCAGTTAGGTGCATTTAGCACCTTGGCAAAATATTCTGGATAGCCATTTTTCCACCAACCTACACGCGTTTTGTCTGGATAATATACTCCTCCGATGTAACTTCCCTGAAAACTTGGCCCTGAGTAGGTTTCTTCAAAATTGGCACGCTGACCCATAGAGCCGTTGCCGATACTAAATAAACTTTCTGAAGATTGAACGCGATCGACTTCAAAACCTTCTTCAATAATTGACCATGGATGGGGTATTATATAATCTTGATTCATTTTATTATTTATCTTATTTGTTAAAATTGATTAAGATTTCAAATTGATCTGGTTTGAGCTCTGTAAAGCCTTCAAAATTAAAATCAGCTTCACTTAAAATACGTTTATCTCCTATTCCAACGCTAATCATATTGGCCGCATTAGCAGCTTCGATACCCGCAACAGAATCTTCAAAGACGATGGCATGAGAAGGCTCAACACCGAGAAGTTCACAACCTTTCAAAAACACTTCAGGATTGGGTTTTGCTTTAGCTACTTCATTTCCGTCTACAATGGCTTCAAAGTAGGCAGCCAAACCCACTTTATCTAAGATTCGTCTTGCATTTTTACTTGCAGAACCCAAGGCAATAGGGGGCTTGTTTTCTTTCAAATAAACCAATAACTCTTCAACACCTGGCAGGATGTCCTCTTTTGTCATTTGGTTAACGTAAGCGAGGTATTCCTCATTTTTACTAGCCATCAACTTTTCGAATTTTTCATCAGAAATAGATGTGTTGCCCCATTTTAAAATTTTATGGAGAGACTCAACTCTAGAAACTCCTTTCAATTCTTCATTTTGTGATTTAGAAAATGAAATATCAAGAGATTCAGCTAGATTTTTCCAAGCTAAAAAGTGAAATTTTGCAGTGTCGACGATGACGCCGTCTAGGTCGAATATAAATGCTTTTTTCATGAATTAATTTTTATTAAGTCTTGGGTTGGTTCTTACTTTTAGTGTTAATAGTCCAGCTGCAATCATTGCCAATCCACCAATGATTAAAGCATAAACAGGTTGACCGTCAAATAAACTTGAAACGATAAACCCAAGAATAGTGGAAGCTACAATTTGAGGAATCACAATGAAAAAATTGAAAACTCCCATATAATAACCCATTTTGGATGAAGGCAAGGAGCCCGACAACATGGCATAAGGTATAGACAGAATAGATGCCCAAGCAATACCAACTCCTACCATACTAAAAACAAGTCCTGTTTTACTTGTAACAAAATAAATGGAAGCTAAGCCGATTCCGCCAATGGTCAATGCTAACATATGAGTGAATTTGTTGCTAGTGCGTTTAGCTAAAACTGGTAAGGCAAAGGCCACCAAAGCAGCCACTCCATTATATACCGTAAACATAACTGTAACCCAGTCTGCTGCATCATTATAAAGTTGTGAAGTTGTATCTCGGGAATTGAAAACGTGACCCGTTACCGCTTGTGTGGTGTAAATCCACATAGAGAATAATGCAAACCAAGAAAAAAATTGAACCCAAGCTAATTGTTTCATGGTTGTAGGCATATTCAATAAGTCTGAAACTATAGCAGTAAAGCCATTGCTAATGTTCTTTTTTCTCAACTTTGACACAATTAAGAATAGGATCCCAACGATGATTAAACCAATAAAAAGAATGTAAAGCTCTTTAGTAAGTTGCTTGAAGAAGATTAAGTAGGAGACTAAAACTCCAATCAAAATCATGAGCCAACCCCATTTGTTTTGAATAGATATATTATTTTGAATATCCTGCTCTGTTTGTGGTTCAATTTCAGGGGTGTTTCTACTTTCTTCAAAAGCCTCTAATTCTTCTGGTGAATATTCTTTAGAAAATAGGACTGTCCATAAAACAGCCAAAAAGAAAACAATACCACCTACATAAAAGGACCATTTGACAGAGTCTGGAATTTCTCCAGCAGGAGCAGTATTTGAAATACCAATCCAGTTGGTCAAAATATAAGGTAATGCAGAGCCAACCACTGCACCAATACCTATAAAAAAGCTTTGCATTGCAAATCCAAGTGTACGCTGCTCTTCTGGTAGGTTGTCTCCAACAAATGCCCGAAATGGTTCCATTGAAACATTGATGGAGGCGTCCATAATCCATAACATTCCGGCTGCCACCCAAAGCTCTGGGGAGTTGGGCATAAAAATCAAGGCTATAGAAGCTAAAATTGCACCAACTAGGAAGTAAGGTTTTCTTCGACCTAGCCTTGTCCAAGTTTTATCACTGAAATAACCTATGATGGGTTGAACCACAAGCCCAGTAACAGGTGCGGCTATCCATAAAATAGGTATATCTTCAACATCAGCTCCTAGAGTTTCAAAAATTCTGGAAGTATTAGCGTTTTGAAGAGCAAATCCAAACTGGATACCTAGGAACCCGAAACTCATATTCCAGATTTCCCAAAAACTTAATTTTCTTTTTTGCATATCGTTTTTAATTAAAACGATAAACTTGTTTCAAAGTCTATCTATTAAGGGAAGTAAAAATATAGACTTGAATTGCAAATATATTTATTTTTTTGAATCTAGCAACCGAGTGGTTTCCCTTAAAACAATATCCGTTTTAACGATAGTGGTTTTAAAAGTTTCGTCTTCATTTGTTTCTAACCTATCGATAAGAAGTTTTGCAGCTTCTTGACCCATTTTGAAACCATGCTGACTTACAGTAGTAAGGGGTGGTAGAGAATGCTTGGACAAGACGCCATCTGTAAAACCAATAACTTGTAAGTCTTCAGGAATCTGGATTCCCTTCTGTCGCGCCACTTTCATGGCAGTAATGGCGTAAAGTTCATTAACAGCAAATAAAGCATCAAAAGAATTGTTTTCAAAAAAATCTGAAATTTGTGTTTCTAAAAATTCTAAATTATCATCAGAATTAAATTTATCATCAATCTTCAAAATTAAATCAGAGTTAACTTCAATATGATTAAGCTCTAAGGCTTGGGAGTAACCTTCAGTTCTCAATTTTCCTACACTCACATAATCTTTGGTGCTTATAATTCCAATTCTCTCACTTCCGCAGTCAATTAGTTTTTGAACAGCTTGCTTTGCGGCTTCAACATCATCTACAATTACTTTATCACAATCTATTTCGTCAATGATCCTGTCAAACATCACAATAGGAATACCTTGGTCTATAGTTTCTGATAGGTGGTGGTAATCTTTTACTGAAAGCGTTTCTTTTGCAATAGACATGATAAAACCATCTATACTTCCATTTGCAAGCATTTCTAAGTTGATAACCTCTTTTTTAAAAGACTCGTTTGAAAGCCCAACGATAACATTATAACCTTTATCATTAGCGTAATGTTCTATCCCTGAAATTACTGTAGTAAAAAAATGATGCACAATCTCAGGGATAATGATACCAAGAGTTTTTGTCTTTTTATTTTTGAGACTTAAAGCAATATTATTAGGCTTATAGTTATAGAGTTTTGCAAAAGCTTTTACTTTCTTTTTGGTTTCCTCTCCTATTTCTTTACTATCTCTCAAGGCTTTAGAAACCGTGGATACAGAAACGTCGAGTTCTTTTGCTATTAGCTTTAAAGTCGGTTTTTGTTTCATAGTATCGTCATCATTATTACAGAAATCATACAACTTTTTAGAGATGTTGATAATGCTACATATTGAATATACACAAAGTTAACTATTTCAAAGCAGTTTTATGAGGAAT
>PXBV01000003.1 GCA_003565575.1 Psychroflexus sp.
ATAATCTCTTGAGGTGTTTTGTTTCCATAAGGAGCGTTATGGCTATCTGCAAGATAAATCAAATCTTCATCTGGTAAATAATTAGCTACTTCTTTTAAAATAGAAGTACCTCCAATACCAGAATCAAAAAGTACAATGGGTTGCTGTGACATAGTAACAAAAAAAGACCATCACAAAGATGGTCTTTTTGTTTGAATTATGGTGTAATTCTTTACTCTCCTATTGCAGCTTTTGCATCTGCCATCAGGTCGTAACCTTCAGCCATTAGCACACCAGCACCTAAAGAGGAATCTAATACGTAATCGTAACCTTTTTCTTTAGCCACTTTTTGAATCACTTCTCTAGCTCTTTCAAGAACTGGCCTCATAAGCTCTTCTTGCTTTTTCTGAAGGTCTTCAGACGCAGTTTGTCTATATTCCATTATAGATTGCTGCATTTCCTGAAGCTCCATAGCTCTTTTTTGGTTTTCTTCTTCAGTCTTGGTGTTAGCTTCTTTTTGGTAACGCTCATTTGTTTTTTGAGCTTCCTTTAGCAAATCGTCAATTTCTTTACGATAGGTTTTCTCGCGTTGGTCTAGCTCTGTCATCACAGAGGTGTAGCTTGGTAAACTTTGTACAAATTCTTGAGAATTGATATGTGCAATTTTAGATTGCGCATATGTGGTTGTCATCATACCGAATGATACTACCAAAGCTATTACAATTGTTTTTAAAGTTTTCATTTTGTAGTTTTTGTTTAAGGATTATATTTAATTATTGGATCTTGCTTTTCTTATGGAGTCTCTTTCTCGCTCTCTTTCTTCGCGTTCTTTCATCATTTTTGCTCTCCTGGCTTCTATTTCTTTTTCTCTAGCATCTCGGATGGAATCTCTTCGTCTATCTCTTTCATCCATTATCGCTTCTCTTTCTTTTTTAACTTCCTCTTCTTTTTTTATTTTTTCCTCTTCTTCTTTCTCGTCTGCTTCAGCTTTTTCAACAGATTTATACGTTTCTAATTCTTCTATTACATTTTCTTCCCCACCTCTAGAATTCCTGTTAATTAGTTTTAAAATGACATCGCTAAGGTCATGCCTACGAGCGGAAAACAAAAGTAAAGCATCTGCTGAATTTTCAAAAATAAAATCATAATTTCTCTCTTGGCCTAACTCCTGTATAGCATTAAAAATTTGATCTTGTATAGGTTGAATTAACTGTCTTTTTTGTACAATAAGATCTCCAGAAACGCCAAAGCGTTTGTTACGATACTCTAAAAGTTTATTTTCTAAAAAACTTATTTCATCTTCCATATCTTGAATCAAATCTGCAGTGAGCAAAGGTCTTTCATTCTCAAGTTCTGTTTTGAGGTTATTTATTTCATTTTGTTTACTCTCTATTTCAGTTCTCCATTCTTGAGCCTTCATGTCTAATTGGGTGGCTGCTTGCCTATATTCTGGTAGATTGTCCAAAATATACTCCATATCTATGTAAGCAATTTTTAAACCTCTGCCTTGCCCTGCAACAGATAGGCTAATAAAACTAAAAATTAGGATGTAATTAAATAACTTCATGATTAACTAATATTAAAAACCGTGCCACTTTTAAAATTGCTGGCCAATGATAAAGTGAGTTTCCCATCCATTAGGTCCTGTATTGGAACCTGGTAAAGGATCAAAACCATATCCAAAGTCAATACCTAATAGACCAAATGCTGGCATAAATATTCGTAAACCAGCACCTGCCGAGCGGCTCATTTCAAAAGGAGTAAAATCCTTAAATTGATCAAATGTAGCACCGCCCTCTAAGAAAGCAAGGCCATATATGGAGGCGGTTGGTTTCAAAGTAATAGGGTATCTCAACTCCATGGTGTATTTATTATATATAGAAGCACCGTCGTTAAAACTCTCTTCACCACCTGCTCTTCTTGTTCTAGGAAGCACAGATTGGTTGGGGTAACCCCTCAAGGCCACAATCTCTCGTCCGTCTAGTGCAAATCCAGCTAGACCATCACCACCTAAGAAAAACCTCTCAAAAGGAGGAATACCTCTGTCACTGTTGTAAGCGCCAAGGAATCCATATTCAAATCGTGTTCTTAAAACTAATTTGTCGAAGAGATTATTGTACCAGTCTCCACTAAATTTTACTTTGTAAAATTCTAGCCAATTGAATCGTTGTTGGTCTATGATGGCTAAGGCTTCTGCATCATTGTTGGCCAAGGCTTCATTACGCTCCTCTCTAAGTGCTGCGTAGTCTACATCATTAAAGGCAGAATAAGGGAGGGTGAATTTTACAGAAAAATCAAACTCTGAGCCTCCCATTGGGAAAATCGGGTTTGTAAATGTATTATTTCGGTTTAAACCTAGTGTAAATGACAAGTTGTTGGACTGGCCATTTGGGAATCTAAACAACCCAATGTTGTAATTGTTCAACCTAAAGTTTTGAAATCCAACATTTGTAGAAAGTGTAAAGTTTTGATCTGGTTCTCTTAAACGCTTTGCAAACCCTACATTAATACCAGAAATAGTAAAACTTCTGTCGTTGTCTGCTCTTCGAGTTAAAGGGTTAAATAAAAACTGAATGGTTTGTGATAACGATACCGATAATTGTACTGGTTTTTTTCCGCCTAACCATGGCTCTACAAAGGATAAGCTGTAGTTCTGAAAGGCAATACTAGCTTGAGCTCTTAAGGAAAGGGATTGCCCATCTCCCATAGGTACAGGCTTGTAAGCTTCTTTGTTTAAGATGTTTTTGATAGAAAAGTTATTGAACCTCAATCCTAAGGTACCAATAAAGCCACCACCACCATATCCACCTTGCAATTCTATTTGGCTACTGCCTTGCTCTTCTACAACATAATGTAAATCTAAGGTACCAGATTGTGGGTCAACATTTTCAAACTTTGGTTCTAAATTTTCTGCGTTGAAAAACCCAAGTTGACCAAGCTCCCTAATGGTGTTCATTACATCTTGCTTGCTGTATTGTTGTCCAGGACGTGTCCTTAAGTTTCTGAAAATGACATTATCATTGGTCTTATCATTTCCGGTAACCGTAATTTCATTGAAATAAGCAATTTTTCCTTCGTTTATTCTGATTTCAAAGTCAATAGTATCATTATAAATTCTGGTTTCTACTGGAGTAATGTTTGAAAATAAAAATCCGCTATTTTGGTACAAATTGGTTATATCATCTGCATCTGGTTTTTCATTATTGGCAATTTTATTTTTGAGAATCGTACCGTTGTAAGGGTCTCCTTTTCTTATACCAACTAGCTGGTTGAGTTGTGCATCCGTATACGTGGAGTTTCCTAGAAATTCTATGTTTCCAAAATAATACCGTCGTCCTTCTTTTACCTCAATGTTGATGGCAATGTCAGTTTCAGAATTTACAATAACGGTATCACTTATAATTCTGGCATCTCTGTAACCTTTTTCTTTGAATTTTTTGATGATTTTTTCTTTATCAGCCGCATACTCTTCGTCAATAAATTTAGAGCGTTTCCAAAACCTTAAGAAAAACTTTTCTTTGGTTTTTTTCATCATTCGTTTTACTGCCCAGTCAGAAAATTGATTATTGCCTTCTATGTTGATAGAGCTTATTTTTACTTTATCTCCTTGTTTGATATTCACACTCATATCCACAAGATTGTCTGTAGAGGTGGTGTCTACAACTGGCGTTGTGTTGATGAGGGCTTTTGCGTTGAGGTAGCCTTTTTCTTTGTACTTTTCTTCTAAATTGTTGCGCAAGTTTATTAAAAAGTTTTCTGTAACCTTTGTT
Organism: Psychroflexus sp.; assembly: GCA_003565575.1. GTDB lineage: Bacteria > Bacteroidota > Bacteroidia > Flavobacteriales > Flavobacteriaceae > Psychroflexus. Next base: position 3,750 of record PXBV01000003.1, read on the forward strand.
CCTCTTTGTAGTTTATTATCCTTTACAATTTCTGCTCGTTTACGCTTTTTTATACCCCTGATTTTGACCTCGTTCAGTTTTGGAACTTCTACGATTTCAAGTTGCAAATCTGCAGTATCTCCATCAACATTCTTGAGGTAAAAATTAATGTCACTAAA
>PXBV01000235.1 GCA_003565575.1 Psychroflexus sp.
AAAATCGGAATCAGAATCGCTTCTGAAGAAGAGCCGAAATTCGAATTTTATACCTCTAGGTTAGGAATTGGTTATAAAAATATCGTGCCTTTTTACGAAGACCAAATCAAAAATAACGATCAAGTTGAGCTGAAGATGCTCCATTTTTTCATCAATACAGGCATTAGAGACAATGCGTATTATTGGAATGAGCTTCAGAAATGTTTACGCGTTTACACGAGACTTAAAAAAGTATGTCCAAGTCTGGATAGCCTCAATATTGGTGGTGGCTTCCCTATCAAAAATTCACTAGCTTTTGAATATGATTATGAATATATGATAGATGAAATCATCAATCAAATCAAGTTGACTTGTGAAGAAGAAGATGTTCCTGTTCCTCATATTTTTACTGAATTTGGTAGTTATACAGTGGGTGAAAGTGGTGGAGCTATCTATGAAGTGTTATATCAAAAACAACAAAACGATCGTGAAAAATGGAATATGATTAACTCCTCTTTCATCACCACGCTGCCAGATTCCTGGGCGATAAGCAAACGTTTTATTATGCTGTCAGTCAATAGATGGCAAGACCGGTATGAGCGAGTTCTTCTTGGAGGATTGACATGCGATAGTGACGATTATTACAATTCTGAACAAAACATGAATGCGATTTATCTTCCGAAATACGAGAAGGAAAATCCATTGTATATAGGTTTTTTCAATACGGGAGCTTACCAAGAAACCATTGGTGGGTTTGGCGGCTTGCAACACTGCTTAATTCCAAGTCCAAAACATATTTTAATACAAAAGAACGACGACGGAAGTCTGTCGACAGAATTATTTAGCGAACAACAAAAAAGTGAAGATTTACTCAAAATTCTAGGTTATCATGGCGTTTAAAACAAATTACGCAGGAATTCCAGACAAGTATGCACGTATCGACGAAGCGAAAGTCGTTTTAATTCCAGTTCCCTATGATGGAACAAGTTCTTGGCAAAAAGGAGCAGACAAAGGGCCGCAGGCTTTCTTAGAAGCTTCAGAAAACATGGAGCTATTCGATATCGAGACCCGAACAGAAGTATATAAAAAGGGAATCTATCTAGCCCCTCCAGTATCAGAGAATTCTTCACCAGAAAAAATGGTGGAAGCGGTTCATAAAACGACCAAAAACTACATCATTCAAGAAAAGTTTGTTACAATCTTTGGTGGTGAGCACTCGGTGTCCATCGGTACTATACGAGCTTTTCATGAGCATTTTCCTGATTTGACGGTTGTTCAACTCGATGCACATGCCGATTTAAGACCGTCTTACGAAGGAAGCGCATGTAATCACGCTTGTGCAGTTCATGAAGCTAGCAAAATAGGTAACTTGATACAAGTAGGCATTCGTTCTATGGATGAATCTGAACTAGAACATATGGATGAAAATCGTGTGTATTTTGCTCACGATTTGTATGATGATTGGCAAGATGATGCTATCGGACAAATGACGCATAATGTTTTTATCACCATAGACCTTGATGCGTTTGACCCTTCTATTATGCCTTCTACAGGAACCCCAGAGCCGGGTGGTTTGTTTTGGTATGAAACCTTAGAGTTTCTAAAGGAAATTTTCAAAAAGAAAAATGTCGTTGGTTTTGATATTGTAGAGCTTTGCCCAAATGAAGTAGATAAATCATCAGATTTCCTAGCAGCTAAATTGTATTACAAAATGCTGAGCTATAAATTTAAATATGAACACGCTTCTGACGAGGAGGAAGATTAGGTTTTTAGAGAATAGACCATAGCAAAGAGAATAGAACAAAGAGAAAAGAGCAAAAAGAACAGAAAGAACAAAGAGAATAGAAAATAGAGCTTAGTTCAAAAAAATATTTCTAATGGCTAAAAGGCATAACTATAAAAATTTAAATATTTGGAAGTTGGGTCTTGAGATTGCTTTTGAAATTTCGGATATTATAAAAAAGTTTCCTATTGAAGAAAGGTTTGCACTGTCCGATCAGATAAATCGCTGTTCTATTTCTATTCCAAGTAACATAGCTGAAGGTTCAGCAAGAAGTCAAAAAAGCTTCAAGCATTTCATCAATATTTCAATTGGCTCTTCGTTTGAGCTTGTCACTCAGTTAATTATAGCAAAGCATAAATTATATATAACAGAAACAGAATTTGAAGCTATAGAAATCAAAATTGAACATTTTCAAAGAATGGCTTCAGCTTTCCAAAATCAGTTGTAGTTAGATTGTAGAAAAGAATATAGAACAAAGAGAATAGAAAAAAAAGAAGAGAACAAAGAGAATAGAACAAAAAGAAAAGAACAAAGAGAATAGAAAAAGGAAAAGAGAGAAAAGACAAGAGAAGAAAGTGAAGAGGGCAGAGAACAAAGAGAGAATACCAAGAAGCTAAAATAAAGATAGTTAGAACAAAAAAAGACTAAAGAAAATATTTATAGAGGTTATCAAAACATAAGCATCACGATATCAGTCTATGTTCTATTTTCCTTTTTCTTTTTTCCAAAATTAAAACCCATGAGTAAACCTATTTCAGATTTTATACAAAAATACTACTTACATTTTAATGCGGCTAGTTTGGTGGATGCAGCTAAAGCTTACGAGAAGCAACTGGAAGGAGGCTCCAAGATGTTGGTTTCCCTTGCGGGGGCGATGAGTACGGCTGAGTTAGGCAAAATATTTGCTGAAATGATTCGTCAGGATAAATTACACATCGTATCGTGTACAGGAGCTAACTTGGAAGAGGATGTTATGAATTTAGTGGCTCATTCTCACTATAAGCGTATTCCAGAATACCGAGATTTAACGCCTCAGGATGAATGGGAGCTTTTGGAAAAAGGCTTAAATCGAGTGACAGATACCTGTATTCCTGAAGAAGAGGCTTTTAGGCGTTTGCAAAAACATATTGTAAAGATTTGGAAAGATGCCGAAGCTAAAGGTGAACGTTACTTCCCTCACGAGTACATGTATAAACTCTTGCTTTCTGGGGTTTTGGAAGAGTATTACGAAATCGATCTTAAAGATTCGTGGATGTATGCCGCAGCAGAGAAGAACTTGCCAATTGTAGTTCCTGGTTGGGAAGATAGTACCATGGGAAATATTTTTGCGAGTTACGTCATGAAAGGAGAATTGAAAGCTTCTACTGTAAAATCTGGAATTGAATACATGACTTTTCTAGCTGATTGGTACACCGAAAATTCTAAAGAAGGTATTGGTTTCTTTCAAATAGGAGGAGGAATTGCAGGCGATTTTCCAATTTGTGTGGTGCCGATGTTGTACCAAGATATGGAAAGAACAGACACTCCGTTTTGGAATTACTTCTGCCAGATTTCTGACTCTACAACTAGTTATGGATCCTATTCTGGAGCGGTGCCTAATGAAAAAATCACTTGGGGTAAACTCGACATCAACACGCCAAAATTTATCATAGAAAGTGATGCTACTATCGTCGCTCCCCTTATCTTTGCTTATCTTTTAGAAATGTAAACTGCTTGAAGTTTATCGTAAAGCTTTCAGAAGTCATCTTCATTTTGGACGTCAGTTCACATGAACGTGAGGTCTGAAAGTTTTATGTCTATTAATTTTTAAGCTTATAAGTACCAAAATCAGAAGAAATGAACTATCTCAATTCTGAACTTAACCTCAAGTTTATTTTAAGAGCTTGATGCTGCTCAGGTTCAAATTAGTAATTAACAAACCCCTCCTTGATTATGGAAAATTCCCCAAAAATTGAACAAATTGAGTTAAAATACCTTTCAATTGAGGATTTTGAAGTTCTTAAAGAGGTGTTTATTGAAATTTATGGCGATGCTCCAGATGCATATTGGCGTAAGGATGAATTAAGAAGTTTGATTGATATTTTTCCCGAAGGACAAGTAGTGATTTTGGTTAATGGTGATTTGGCTGGTTGTGCCTTTTCTAT